>NZ_JBNHEP010000124.1:0-7050 GCF_050015995.1 Dapis brunnea BLCC-M229
GCGCTGAAGCGCAACTACAAACAAAAAAAATCATTCTCGTAGTAGGCTTCAGCCCGATTATTTATAATATATTTGGGGGCGCTGAAGCATAACTACAAACAAAAAAATAAATCAACTCAAACCAATCATAACTACAGCCATGTCAAAAAATATTGTCTTGTCTTCCTACTTAAATTTGCCAAAACTTTCAACATTTACTATTACCTTTTTAATCAGTTTAAGTGTTGGCTTAATATCTACTGCTAATGCTCAAGAAGAAGATTATCGTAAACCTGCTGAACGCAAAATTAAGGTTCCTTTTTTTGAGGAAGAAAGAAAATTAAATACTGATGATGCTTTTAGTAGCTTTTCTAATACTTTTTTAAATGATGCTCTTGGTGGCACAGGCGACCCAATGGGTGGAGGAACTGTACCTGGTTCTGATTTTACCATGTCGCCCAATGTATCAGACTCAGAATTTACCGATCCTACTCGTGGAGTCCCTAGTCGTGGCGGGGTAACTGGAAGTCCTCAACCTAGTGGTGGCCCTAGTCCTGTGTCACCTACGCCCATCAATGGTGGAGGTAGGGGGATTTTTCAAAATTTACCACCGAGGTAAGGAACGAAAATTAAATAAGACCGGGAAATTTTGGTTTTTGCCAGTCAAACCTCTTGACAGTAATTAATTTTATTCGGTTTTATTTTGTTCTCATTCCTTAATCCTAACCGAAAACAATTGTTATATCATCTCCGGTTGAACAGTTATAAATAAATAACAGAGGAGTCAGGAGTCAAGAGTCAGGAGGGAAGAAAGAGGAGTAGAAGGAGAAAGTTTTTTTATCACTAATTATCGGGACATGATATTATATCAAATCCGCTTAATTCGGTATAAAAAAATGTTCCATCTTCAGTTATTGCTAAATCTTTCTATATCTCCCCATCTCCCCAGCATCTTTATCTAATTACACGAATGCTACCGGATTTGATATTATTGCTGGTATTGCTGGTCTGAGGGTTTCTTCTTGCTGATCGCTACAACTATATAAATAGATTTTAAACGAAGGCAGAGTTAAAAGTTGCATAAGTTTAACCAGACTTAGAAATATTAGGAATTTGAGTCTATTTCAATATGGACTGTAACTAAATTGTGGAGGGCAAATTTTAATGTCTATACTATCTTGGGAAGGAACTTCAGGAGCTGATGGTATTGATGTAAGTACCTTTGGAACAGAAGCTTTCATGTCTTGGTATATGAAAGGTCGTGCCGGTAATGACGAAGTGAGGGGTGGGTTTAATAAGGACACAATTGCAGGTAATGAAGGCGATGATGTCCTATTAGGCCATGATGGCGATGACAAGCTATATGGTGGGATAGGTAACGATGTTCTATTTGGAGAGGAAGACAACGATGTTCTATATGGTGGAGCTAATGACGATACTTTAGTAGGTGGAGCAGGTAGCGACACTTTAACAGGTGGAAGTGGTACAGACTATTTTGTTTTCGATGCCATTCCATTACCTGGTGAAATAGATACGATAGTAGATTTTAGCATTATTGAAAGTGACAAGATTCAAATAGATCAAGCAGCTTGGGGAATTGGTGGCATTGAAGATTTTGAGTTTGACAACAGTACAGGTCATTTAATGTTTCAGGGAATGCATTTTGCTACTCTCAATAATCTTAATTTTACTCCTGACAACGATATTGATTTGGTCTAGGGAGAAATAAAGTGGCATCAAATTCAAATTAGGAAGGACAAGAAATGGACAAAAGAAACAAACCTAACTAAAATTAACTCTAAAAACTCTAAGAAAATGAGCTAGAAAATGTAGTTTTCATGTCGGTAGACCACAGTAGGGAGGTTCCATGGAACCTCCCTACTGGATTTTGCTTGTGACGATGTAGTTCATCAATCTGAAAAGCGCTCTAAACCTAACTTGATACACAACTACTTGCACTCAACCAAATTACCAGCAGAAACAAACCCCCGCAAAGGAGAACTAATTTTCACCCACTTACGTTTTTCACCATTTTGATCGGGAATTAACCGATAATTTTCTACTAAAGTAAGCTGACCGTCAACAGGAACTTTGCCTCTATACTCAGAACGTCTGGTAGCATCCGCACGCACTGCTAAACCTCGTGGTGCTTTTTTACTATCAATTTCACGACATAAACTTTCATCTATTTCTGATGCAGACTCAGAAGTTGGAGATGTTTGTGTCGGCAAATTATCAATAGGAGTATTTTGACCGGAAGATTCTTTTGTAGTTTCTTCTTGACTAGAAACTTCTCCTGAACTCTCTTTTGCCACTTCAGAACATTCTATTAAATTGGTTTCATTGCCAGGAAAACCCCTGGAAACAAATCCTGAAATAGGAGAAGTAATTTCCACCCAGGTGCGACCAGCAGGTCCCCTAATATTTCGATAACCTTCTATTAATGTCACCTGTTGATTAGGATCTACGCTGCCCACTTTAGGAGAATTAGGAGTAGGTCTTTTTTGAACAGTTAAACCTTCTTTCTCATTAACTTGACGACACAAACTAGCAGTTTCTTCAAATATTTGAGTGATTTTGGGGGATATCTGAATAGTATTTCCAGATAGTTGAATAGTTTCTTCAAATATTTGAGTAGTTTCTGGAGATATTTGAGTGGTTTCTTCAGATACCTGAATAGTTTCTGGAGATATTTGAGTTATTTCTTCAGATATCTGAGTAGTTTTGGTGTTTGTGATAGCTTTTTTAGCAACACTAACAACTATCATTAACATTAATATTAATAATGCCACTGATTGACGCATACTTAATCAAGTCAAAAGTAATTTCAGTTATCAGTTATCAGTTATCAGTACCTCGTATAATAGGTATAATAGGGACTTCAAATACAGAATATTCTTTTTTTATACCCTTAAAAAAGGAGGTATAACACCCAAATTTTTCTGTCAAGAGTCATTTATGTAAGTAATACAAGTTAAAGTTATACCAATTACCATGCATTAACTTAGATGGTACCTCAATTATTAAGTAATTAATATAGACTGAATAACTGTTTCAATAATTATTAACCAGGAGGATATTAATTATTATTATCTTTACCTCTCCCCTACTCCCCTCCTCCCCTACTCCCTTCGAGCAAAGCTAGTTAAAACTGCTGCAAAAAGCGTAAGTCACTAGCATAAACCCGCCGAATGTCATCAATTTGGTGTAGCACCATGGCAAATCTTTCTACCCCAAAACCTGCTGCAAAACCTGTATACTTTTCCGGATCGTAACCCACTGCTTGCAACACATTAGGGTCTACCATCCCACAACCCAATACTTCTAACCATTTACCATTCCATTCTAAATCTACTTCTGCTGAAGGTTCGGTAAATGGGAAATAGCTAGCACGGAAACGAATGGGTAAGTCCCCAAACATTTGTCGGAGGAATTCTTTTATAGTTCCTTTGAGGTCGGAAAATCTTAATCCTTCATCTATTGCCAATAGTTCAATTTGATGGAAAACTGCAGCATGGGTTGCGTCTACAGTATCGCGCCGATAAACACGACCAGGTGCAACAATTCGGATGGGTGGTTCATGTTTTTCCATGTATCGGATCTGGACTGAGGAGGTGTGAGTCCGCATTAAGTTTCCATCTGGCAGGTAGAAGGTATCCTGCATATCTCTCGCGGGGTGGTCTGGCGGAGTATTTAGGGCTTCAAAGTTATAGTAGTCGCTTTCCATTTCTGGGCCAGTAGATATTGTATACCCTAAACCAACGAAAATGTCAAGGGCACGGTCTATGAGGCCATTTAGGGGGTGGATTTTTCCCTGGGAGCGATTTACTCCTGGCATACTAACATCTAAGGTTTCAGCTTGAAGTTGGGCTGCAATTTCTGCTGCTTGTAAGCTGCTACGTTTTTCGTCTAGGTTGGTTTGGATGGCTTGTTTAACTTCGTTGGCGATCGCTCCTACTTTTGGTCGTTCTTCTGGGCTGAGTTTACCCATTGCACCAAGAATTTTGGACACTTGACCTTTTTTACCTAGATAGTTAATCCGTAAGTCTTCTAATTTTTCTAGGCTTTCTGCTATGGCGATCGCCTCTGTTGCTCCTTGGCGTAATTCTTCTAATTGAGTTCCAATATCACTTATCTGCATAATTTGTGAATAATATTTACAATACTTTTATTTTTGGGCAGGTTTGGATGGTAATAGTAATTTTTAGTCTAATTTTATCATTGAAATAGATAGAATAATTGATTGCTCATTAATACCAATTTTATGTAAATTTGAAAAAAAGATGTTACAAATAGTTTCAAACTATATATGTGAAATAATTTCCTGAAATTACTGTAGCGTTAAAGTTTTGAGCCTATAAAATCTTAATTCTTAACTTTTGACTTTTGACTTCCATCAAGAGAACAAATTTTTTTTCTAAATTCTGAATTCTAAATTCTAAATTCTAAACTAATGAAAATATTGGTTAGTAACGACGACGGCATTTTTGCAGAAGGTATCCGGAGTTTGGCTAATGGTTTAGCCGCAGTAGGCCATGAAGTTATTGTTGTTTGTCCTGACAAAGAACGTTCAGCCACAGGTCATGGTTTAACATTACATCAACCAATTCGGGCCGAAATTGTCAAATCAATTTTTGATGATGGGATCAAAGCTTGGGCCTGCTCTGGAACTCCTGCTGATTGTGTTAAATTGGCCCTATTTGGCTTATTAGAAAGTCAACCAGATTTAGTATTAGCAGGAATTAATCATGGCCCAAATTTAGGAACAGATATTTTATATTCTGGTACTGTTTCTGCAGCGATGGAAGGAATAGTTGAAAATATTCCTAGCATTGCCTTTAGTCTTGGCAGTTACACTTCTAGAGAATTTGAAGTTGCTGTCAATTTTGCTCAAAGTTTAGTGCAGAAAATGGAAAGTCAACCTTTAGATAATTTAATGTTACTAAATGTAAACATTCCAGCAGTCGAGGAAACAGAAATAGCAGGAGTAAAAATTACCCGTCAAGGAATTCGTCGATACATAGATATATTTGAAAAACGGGTCGATCCGCGAGGTAAAACCTACTATTGGCTAGCTGGAGAAGTGCAGGAAGATGTAGAAGACACTAACGATCGATCCTCAGTAGAAAAATTACCAACAGATATTCAGGCAATGCATGAAAAATATATTACAATTACCCCCTTGCAATACAATCTAACCTATGGTAAACAACTGGGCTATCTGGAAAAGTGGAAAATTGATAATTTTCGTGAATAGTTAACACTAATAGAATAGAAAGTAAGGCTAAACTATATAAAGAATAGGCAAGATATTTCAGATTGCAGATCAAAAAAACTTCAGCCGTCTAACTAGTAATAATTTTCGTTGATTTCTCAAAAACAAATATGAACGCTCCCACATCTAAGAGTAATTATGTAATCTGTCCAATTTGCAATCGCTCTAGTATTGCACAACCAGTAGAAATGTTTAATGGGTTATTTACCTGTCCATATTGCCATTCCCATCTGGTAATAAGTTGGAGTGGCCATTATGTCAGAGACCCCTTAGCAATTCAACAACTAGATATGGGACAAATGCTCAGACGGCAAAGTAGACCTTTGGCTAGGTTACGCCGTGACTTGACTCGTCAGTACCTACCAATATTTGCGGTAATTGGTAGTGCAATATTTTTGGGAGGAGCGATCGCTGCTCTAAGTAGGTATGATTTTAAGTCGGGTATATTTGATGGAGTATTAGAGTGGGTGCAAGAAAAAGAATTGTTTGATAATTAAAAGAGTCATTCAATAATTAATAATTAATAATTAATAATTAATAATTACCTCTTCTTAAAACATTGAGGATTGGTTAAAAAGAAAATTTTTTTCTTTTCGAGGGGAGATTGGATATGGCAAGGTTTCCTTCCCATCCCATCCCTCGACCGCTTTTTCTCCTTGCTCATCAGAGGCTTTAAACCTTTATTTTTCGGTAATTACTGAGTTTATAATATTATTTATAAATAATTATAAGGATAGGAATTACAGCAGTTTTGAAATCGATAAACCATAGTTTTTCAAGTAATTCTAAAGTATTTTCTAACTGCTGATTGCTAATTACTAAAATACAAAGTTTATTTGAGGAGTTAATATACTCATGTCAGAACAAAATGAGATTGTATATGAAATTTTACAGGAAAAAGATATAGAGCCAACAATTAATTGTGTGGTTGATGTATTTCCTAGTGCAGAACCTATGTCAATAGCACTTAAAATTACTCCTAGTGACTTTTATCCCTTTGCTGAGATAATTTGCCAAAAAGCTGTGGCAGAAGGATTATCTCATATTGCTAAAGATCCTGCTACTTCAGAAGTAGCAGGGTTTATTATTTCAGAGCATTTATCAAATGAGTCAGAGGAAGAAATACACAAAAATATTCCTCAAAAATTTGAGGTTGTTTCTCAAGTTTTAAAAGAGCTACATGAGCAGTACGAGATGGAAAAAAAACTCGTCAATAGCAAGATGTTTCATCTATTTTTATTGGGAGCTAGAGAAAAATATAGAGGCAGAAAAATTGCCAATACATTAGTTGAAAATAATCTCAAGGTGGCAGCTCAAGCAGGATTTTCTAAAGCAATAGTAGAAGCTAGTGGAAAGATATCCCAGCACATTTGTCGAAAGTATGGGTTTGAGGATAGAGTTTCTATAGATTATCAGAATTATGAATACAAAGGAATTAAAGTATTTGAGGAAATCAAGGAGCATCAAAGCTGTATTCTAATGGAAAAAGCATTGATAATGGATAATGGATAATGAATAATAGACATAGGCGTGAAAATTAAAAATCAAATTAATTCTCATCCAGAAATTATCTATTCTTTATTCCTGTTCCCTGTTCCCAGTTAAGTTTTCCCTCCTTTCCGGAGATGTCTAATGAATAATGAATAATGAAAACTATCTCTAATTATCAATTATTAATTGGCAATTATCCATTAGTAAAGAGGCTTTCAATCTCTGGGAATTAATTAGGGTTTGCTGAAAAAGTCTTATGAAAAAGTCTTATGGGTGAGGGTAGGATTCAGGAGTCAACCCACCCC
>NZ_JBNHEP010000125.1:0-14887 GCF_050015995.1 Dapis brunnea BLCC-M229
CAAGGAGGAAAGTCCCCCTAAAAGGGGGAGGCTTGAAACCCATTTTTTCGGTCATAAATCAAGTTTCCTTGCAAAAATATACTTTTCACTTTTCCCGTTAACTCCATTCCTTCAAATGGTGTATAACCGTTCTTAGAAACCTATGATTATCTATATAAATCTATGATTTTCTATAAAGAATCTGTTCTATTCTTGCTTCATTCTGGCAACGTCGGCGTTATCCAGTCCACAAGCTGTCACGGTCGTTCGCGGAACGCGGAGCGGAGCTCTTACTGACCGCCATAGCTAAATTTAATGCTGCATTTAAGTCTCGTTCGCGCTAGCGTTGCGGAGCAATCACAACTGAAATTGCAATGTTCGCAATTGAAAATGCGCTCTGATAAGGACAGAGACTCCTTTACCTGACCACACCTACTGCAAGTCTTAGAGCTAGGAAACCATCTATCAACAACGATTAACTTAGAGCCGTATAGTTGACACTTATACTCTAACTGTCTTCTGAACTCATAAAAACCCATATCGGCAACAGCTTTAGCCAGCTTATGGTTTGATATCATACCTGATACATTAAGGTCTTCTATTACTATTTGACTGTGGTTTTTAGCCAAATAAGTAGTTAGTTTATGCAATGTATCTTTCCTGATGTTAGCTATTCTATTATGTAACTGAGCTATTTTTAGCTGTGCTGCCCTCCAGTTATTGGAAAATTTGGTTTTATGCCTGTTTAGGTATTGCAATCGTGATAGTTTAGATTCTAACTTTTTGTAAGATTTAGCACCATCAAATACTTCTCCTGTTGACAATGTTGCCAAAGTTTTAATTCCTAAGTCTACACCAACTACATCTACTGATTTCTCAGTAATTTGACATTCCCTTTCTTCTTTGAAACTGACAAACCATCTATTAGATGCCCTACTAATAGTTACTGACTTGGGATTAATATTATCGGGCAGTATTTCATAAGTTTTAATCCATCCAATTCTTGGTAATTTAATCTGATTAAAACCTACCGATATTGAGCCATCTAGAGTAAAACTATCATCTTTACCTTTTTTCTTAAATCTAGGTTGACCAGACATGAGCGTAAAGCAACGTTTCCAAGCTGATGATAAATGCCTCAAAGCATATTGAGGTGCTGTTTTAGATACTTCATAGTACCAATAGTTATTAGGTTTAACCATTGCTACTAAAAGTTTATGCAGGTCGATAGATGTGGGAAATTTACAGCGCTTTCCGTTGTTATGAGGTACAGTAGCAGCACTTAGCAAACCAGTTTTTTAAATGTTGAGGATTCATTAAGTTAATTGCTACAGAGATTATTCTATCAACCATTTCTGCTCTCTGTGGAGAAAAACTCCGTAAAAAAGATTTCAATTGTGACCACCATAATTCAATGGGATTAAAATCTGGAGAGTATGGAGATAAATTTAGAACTTTAGCTCCTACAGATTCTATCAGTGGTTCAATTGATGCTAGTTTATGTGCAGGTAAATTATCCATTACAACTACTGCCCCTGGCCATAACTCTGGTAGTAAAAAATGTTCAATAAATACTTTGAATGCTTTGCTATCCATGGAATTATTTATTGTCATTAACGCCACTACTTCTTTCATACTTATTGCACCAATTACTGTAACTTTTTGACCTCGATAAAATGGCTTTGTTTCATATACTCTAGTCCCCTCTTCTGAGCGTGCATGGGTCCGGCTTAAACCGAGTATTACTCCTGTTTCATCTATAAATACTAAATTTTCTGGGTCTTGAACTTTCACCTTTTCCCAATATTCTGCCCTTAATTTTTGTACTCTTTCTGTCCCAGCTTGGCTACTGCGGAATGTTTTTTTTTACGGCTTAATCCCAGTTTTTGTAAAGCTCGAAACATGGCAGTACGACTTACCCAATTTCCTGTTTTTAGTCCAAATAATTCACATAATTCTTCCAGAGTTGCATCTGGATATTCTGATACCAGTTGTTTTAAATCTAAATCTGCATTTGTCAGATGACTAAACCTTGGTTTTCCACGTTTCAATGGTTCTAAATTTCCATCTGTTTTGTGTTGTTTTACCAGTTTTTGCACTAAGCTTTTAGCAACAGAAAATGTGATAGCCACCTGACGAATTGATATTTTTTGTTTCAAGTGTGCATCAACTATTTTTTCTCGCAGTTCTTTTGGATATGACTTCATAGCTATATCATCAAATTCCTATTTCTAAGTGTACCTCATAACTTCGGAAACTGCTGTAAGTTTACTATCAGGATTATTGGAATTGTGAGTCAGGATATTTCTAGTCAGCCATAATCCCCAATTCCAGGCATGACGAGCCACACCAGCGTGTTTAGCTAGTAATGTTTTTTGTTGGTTTGTGGGGTGTAGTTCAGTTTTAAATCCAAGTAACATAAAACAGATAATCTCAGATTTTCATAGATAATACCATATTTTAGCCAACAGTTACAAGCCCCACTGTCACTTCTCGGCGAAAGTTAATATGAGGAAATGTTGTTTGCATCATTAACGCTGCTTCCACTGCTTTCCGGGAACTCAGATGTAATAAATTAATATTCACAGGACTTACGCGATAAAAAAAGACGATGAAAAAGAAGCTAGTCAAACTCATTTTCTGTCACTTTCACTCAAAGCCCAGGCCAATCATTTTGATAATGCTCTGTGCCGAGGCAAAGCAGACTTCCTCTTGGCCTTTCAGGTAAGACAAAGTTTGCTCAAAATACTTGGCGCGATGAGCTTGCCCGAGTACCCAAGGATGAATATTGAGCGTTAAGAGTCGAGCGCATTTCTCCTGTTCTGCTTCCTCAGAAAGAAATTTGTAGGAGTCTATTACCTGCTCGACCCACTCGGATTCTGAATGGAGATTATCCAAGAGTACGAATCGATCTTCGATTTCCGTTGAAAGTGGAAACGAAACTATACCTCCTTTCTTCGTATTGAATGCGTAAGGTAGTTCATCATTAACCCAGTCCATCATAAATGAGAATCCGGACTCTACAAGTAAGTCCGGAGTATTCTCACTTTGGCTCTTACCAGGCGAAAGCCAACCTGTGACCTTTTTTTCAAAAGTAGTTTCCAGTCGTACTTTTGTTTCCCTGATATACTCTAATTCTAACTCTCGCTCCATCCCACCGTAGTGAGGGCAATTCATGTTCCAGCCATGAGCAATGATCTCAGCGTCTCTTTTTTTTATTTCCTTTATGAGTTGGGGGTGTCGATCAATCATTTGTCCGTTAATCGATAAGGAAGGCTTAATCCCCAGTTTATCGGTTACTTCAAGCAACCGATAAATACCAACCCTGTTCCCATGGTCTCTTAGGGTGAAGTGACGAAGATCTGGGTAGGGCTTTTTCATTCCACCGGGTGCTTGAAAAGGGTGCTTTTGCTGATCAAGAGGAAAAAACTCCAGATTTAGGTTAAGAAATACGGTAACTTTTTTACCATGTCGCCATTGGAACTTTGGACGGTCTTGCATCATAGACCAATCGTAGAAGTCATGATCCATACCATACTTTCGTTGTGGGTATTTCAAATACTCTGAAGGCAATTCAGCCATGATTTTCTATCCTTTTTTCGATATCATCTGAACAACAATCGTAGTAGTGATCGAGGTAGTACTGGGCAATTTCTCGCCCGGTTGTTAGCCAAACGTCAGAATGACCCGTGATGTATTCGAGTGCCTCCTCAAACGCTTTGATTCGGTGTGGACAAGAAATCTGGTAGTTGTGCGTAGGAATGCACATAACAGTCCCGGATTGTGATCCTTCCTTGTAAAGCTGATCGAAATTGTCTTTCAGCATTTGGGTATAACGCCTAGGCTCGACCTTTTGCACCGCAAAGGCGATCGTATCATTCATTTCTAAAGAATAGGGAATAGAGACAAATTTCTTCCCAGACGATACTGTTAATGGAGTTGGTTGGTCATCATGAAAAAGGTCACAGGTATAGATTCCTCCCTCCTCCGCAAAAATATCGATTGTTTTTTCCGAGTGAGAGAGCGCTGGAGCTAAATAGCCAGCACATGTTTGTCCGGTAAACTCTTTAATAATGTCCATGGACTCGCGGATCATAGATCGCTCTTGTTCCTCTGAGAGACCATAGGTATAGCGGGTGTTGTAAATCCCATGGGAGAAGAATTCCCACTCCCTCTCACGGCATAGCTCAATGATTTCGGGATGGTGATAACATAAAGCGGTTGAAAGGGATATAGATCCCCGTAGTCCGTACTTATCAAGAAGCTTCATTTGTCGTACATGTCCCACACGATTTCCATAATCCCGAATAGAATATCCAGCTACTGGGGGATAGGGTTGCGGCCATGGTGTTCGAAAGGGATTGGGTGGTGGGTTTATTTCATAGAATTCAATATTTGGTGCGACCCAAAATGCAACGCGTGCTTTATTGGGCCATTCTATTTTTGGTCTATTAATATAAGGCCACTCTTTATAAAGATTTAGGTCTTGTTTCATTCTATTGGTTGGTTTGCTAACCACTGAAGAACAGAATCTACGGGTTTGATGTCAGCATACTTAAGGGCTAGATCGGTTAGATTGGCAAAATGGAATGACTCGTGCTTGTCTGCCACGCATTCGATTGGGACGATCGTGCGGTAACCACGCGATAACGAATCGACGGCGGTGGCTCTGATACATCCCGAAGTACTACCTCCGGTGATAATGACAGTATCGACTTTATGCCATGTTAGTAATGACTGAAGATTCGTTTCGAAAAATGCACTCGGCATCTTTTTCAGTATGATGGCATCTATGTCTTTGCGAATTTCGAGCCTGTGGTCGAATTCAGCCCTTTTGCTGGTGATTTTTATATTTTGGAGTGAATCTGGGGTGTTCGTCCTTGTTCCCCAGACTCCAGCATCATCGGCGCTGTCCATATATGCGACATGAGTCCAGATCACCGGAAAGCCAAGGTTTCGTGCGCGATCAGAAACTTGATTGATATAATCTAACTGCTTTGGATGGGTTTGGTATGAAGTCTTAAATTCCCCAGACGTATAGGCTTGTTGTAGGTCGATATTGACGATTGCGGCTTTGTCGCCGAAACCAAACTCTTTTCGAGTTGGATTATCCATGACTTCTTGGAATATCTCACGGGCAGTTTTGGAGCTGACTTCCATCTGTTTGGGTGGAATAAAGGAATTCTCTGACATAGATTTACATTGTTTAATAGACGAAAAGCGCGAGATGTTGCTTGAGATATAAGGACATATTTTTTACCTAAATCTAACCAAAAACAACAATATCAAATTTTCAGGACTTACGCAAGGACACTATATAACTCGACAGTACAAAGTTCTTAGTGGAAAAAACGGCGTTGGTAAGGTATGATTTAAGAAAGGAGCGATCGCTAATTAGACAGAAAAATTATGGAATGTCTAAATGGGTCAATCAACTCACATCAATAAAAATGGCCAAAACAAAGAAAGTTTTGTGTAGAATGTGGTGGTTAATTTATTGATGGGGATGAAAGTTATAGAAGTTATAGTGATGAACTATCCAGATGAATGCTTAAAAATGTATTTTCATGGTATGGGATGCTTCAATTAAGACCTATTCAAAATTATCATAACTTATGCCAAAACACTCGCGCTTATCATAGAATAACATTAGAGTTAAAAATGAATTACTCTCAGATTATCTAGTCCAAGAACTGAATAAGCCCACAATAAGAGACTGTTTGTAAAATAATTATTAAGAGAGTAAAGAAGTGACTAAAATCTAAAAGCGGTAATACTTCAAGGGATTGTAAAGAAAGTAGATAGAGAAGTATTGAGTACATATATTCCTAGATTTAATAGCGACAAATATTTGTCTTGATTTCTTCCTCCCTATTCCCTGTTCCCTCTTCCCTATCTCCTTTTTATATTTCCTGATACATTCAATCTCTAAAATTCAGGGATATTTTTATTTTATAGGTGTTTTTTTTTCTAACAATGGCAGAAATCTTGAGGCGTTGGCGGAGCCTAGCAGCAGCTATATCGCCTAAATTAATATACGCTATATATAGCGTCCTTGCCTAAGTCCTGATTCAGACAATTGGTTTCATAAGCTAAGTAGGAAGCAATAACAATTGCTAACGCTTCCGAATGGGGAGGACGAGCAGCACTATAAGCTTTGAGACCAGTGAGAGAATTATCATTTTGGACGATTTTAGTATAAGCATTGAGAATTTCAGTGATTTCACAATGCAAACTCAAACTAATATAATCCTGCATTTATGGGTAAGTTTCCCGTAATTTAGTTAACCCCCGCATGATAAATTCAAAATGAGCAAAATCGTATCTTTCTGATTTGTCAATCATCAAAAATAGGTTTTGTTGGTCTGACATTCCGTGCAAACCATAGCCTCCATAAAACATAAATATTTTGAATGATGGCACCCCATATTCCTCAAATAAAAATTGTAATTCATCAATATGACTACTGCTAATGGGGGCGAGATGGTAGCCATAGTCTACATAAAAATTACCTTCTGAAAGCTTCAATGCTTCAGGAAAAAAATCTTTGTAAGCACCGCCTCGGTTGAGATAATATTGCCCGGTACGAATATAAGTTAAACCTGTTGTCACCCCACCCATAGCAGCAGCTTTTGTTTCTGTAATGGCGTCTTGAGGTAGAGGTTGATAAATACCAATATGTTGATGGGAGTCTACTAACCCAGAAAAACCTAATAATTCTTGGGCATCAAATACTTCATTACCTAATTCTGCGTTAATTTCTGGGGCGATGCGAGCAAACTTACCATTTTTAATTCCTAAGTCGAGGCGAGCGATCGAATTATGGTTTGGGCGCACCACCCGTACATTTTTAATAACTAAATCAAAATCTGAAGTTTTTGACATTGTTTCTTCTCAATAATTCAGCAATATTTTTATTTTGACATAATTAGAAATTATACAAAAGTATAGCAATCCTATCTTCCTTTAAATAGGGAGTAGGTAGGGACGTTGCATGCAACGTCCCTACAGGGTTAACAGGAATAGGAATTATAGATACCAAATGGGTTTTATAATCACGACTTACGCAAACTCGTAGATAATACACCATTTGCCCCTACAAATGGTGTATGGTTTGATATTTTGCGTAAGTCCTGAATTTATTACTTTTAGGGGTTTAGTAGTTGCGATAACCTCAAGTCAAAAGTCAAAAATAGTATGATGGGTAAATGTAATTTTTGATATTAGTAACCAATAATGGAAACCTTACACTTGTAAAGTCTAAAGAAAAACTAAAGAATAGTCAATGTAATAAAGTTTGTTATATTCTGTCATTGGAGAAAACGTTCCTACACAAAGTTACTTACGGAGTAATAAAAATGAAAAAAGCATTAGGCAAAGTCATCGTTGCATTTCTTGTCTGTTTACTATCTTTTGCAGTTGTTTTCCCCCGCCATGCAATCGCAGCTGAAGAATATTGTTTTTTAGAACAAGAGCCAGAATGTGTAAGACAATTGCCGTTCTCTGGAGACTTGTTATATGTAGATATACCTCCATCTGGAGTTAACTTCATAGAAGTTACTTTGACCGATTACTCAACTGAATATGAAGCTGTATTTAACAGTAATATTGGCAACCCAATAGTAATACCCCCATATCATAGTAGTGAAGTAATAAGTTATCCAGTCCAACCAGCAAGCTCAGTTACATTCGCAAATGCGAGTAATGCTCTAGATACACCAGTACAAATCAAAGTATTTGGGTATAGTGGTTAATTAAGATAATTTTTTGTAGGGATTGGCAAATGTCGTGATTGATATTAGCAGTTAATAGTCTTGATGTTTGCCCACCCTACCCATCCCCATCCAATTAATTCTCACTACTAAATTTCTAATAATTAATAACAGTGGTTACCAATCCATAATTAACTCCCTATAATATCTGTAAAAAACAATAACATATAGTTGAAAAAAAGAATTTTCTGGTAAATTTCATTTATGGATTTTTTGGATATATCTCAATGAAAAGAATTTTATATTATCATCCACAATCAAACTTTTCTCGAAAAATTCGGATATTGTTAGCAGAAAAAAAATTAGATTATGAACTCAAGGAAGTTAATCTACGCAACAAACCCGCTGAATTTCTGAAAATTTCTCCCATTGGTAAAGTACCTGTATTTGTAGAAGAAGATGGCACAGTAATTTGGGATTCTACATTAATTGCTGAGTATTTAGACGAAACTTATCCAGAACCCAATTTTTACCCTACTCATCCCCAGGCAAAACTTGAATGTCGTAAATGGGAAGAGTTAGCAGATTATTTAGGCGATAATATTATCAATTTATGGATACTAAATTTGACAAATAATTTAGAACCTACTTTTTATAGGACAAAATTAGAGACGTCAATTAGTCGTCTCTTACCAGTTTTTGAGCAACAATTAGCTAAATCTAAGTATTTGTTAGGTGATGAAAAATGGACAGTAGCAGATGTGGCAGCATTATGTTCTCTTGGTTACTACAACCTTCGGTTGAATGAAGATTGGGTTTTGCAATATCATAATTTAAAGAACTGGTTCAATAGATTACATGACCATGAATCAGTAAAGTCTACTGTTCCTAGATAAAGAGTGTGAGAAGTGTCGAAGGTGTGGGGAAATTCCGTTTTTATTAATGCAGCTTGCGTATCTTCAAGACTTTCTACTCCCCACACCCAACAGCATAATTCTAAACAACATACCCTTATGAGACTTCCCCTACTCCCTACTCCCTACTCCCTACTCCCTGTTCAATATTACTACGTTTCATTCTCGTAGCTATGAAATTTGTCAACCCAGGAACAATTAAAATAATAGTTAACATTCGAGTAAGTTGAATTGCCAAGACTAAACCCGCATCACCACCTAATTCATTAACTGTTGCAATCATCGCTTCTATTCCTCCAGGGGTAAAACTTAACAGAGAAGTAATTAAATCAACCTGAGTAAATTGATGAAATTCATAACCTACCACAAAGAAACCGATAATTAATACTATTACCAGGATGATTTCAACTAAAATAGCTTTCCACAATTTTCGAGCATTTTCCCAGTCAAATTGAACTCCAATAAAAATTCCTACTAGGAACAACCCCACAGCAAATAACCATTGGGGAACCTGTAATTGGTATGGCGTTCCCCATAAAGTAGTCAACCCAACAATAAAGCTACCTAAGAAAGCAGAGGAAGGCAAACGAAATTGTTTTCCACCCCAAATTCCTAAACCACAACATCCCGCTACTATTAATAAATTCCATAACATGGGTATGGTGGTTTTACCTGATGCCAATAAAAAACTTGTGGTCTGAGTCTGGTCAATAGCAGGAAACATCAAGATGCTAGCAGTCGGTATAATGAATACTACTAATAACACTCGCAAATATTGGAGGATAGTAACAGCAATAGGATCTGCACCTAATTCTTCACTCATGGTAACAATAGCAGAAGCAGTGCCAGGAATAGATGCCAGAAAACCTGTAGCGCGACTAACTCCGCCCCATATAGACAAAAGATAGCCTTTGAACATACTCAATGCACCAGTGATCAAAATACATCCCACGACAGGAATAGCATAAGTGGTAACTATACTAATTGTTTCTGGGGAAAAGCGAAATGCTGTAGCAATACCAATTATCGCTTTGCCAAACATAATTATAATTCTGGGTAATGGTTGGGGACTACCTTTAATAATTGCATAGATAATTCCAGCAATCATTGGACCGATCAACCAACCGACGGGAAAGTTTAGCCAGTCGAATATAAACCCTACTAAAATAGCTAAGGTCATTGGGGCGATGGCTGTTTTGATACTTGATAATTTGGAGATAATTTCTTGGTGGTTGAACACGCTAAACAATATATATTAAATTTTACAGACAATTATACAACTTATATATTACTGGTTATTGATTACTATGACAGGATAATTTCAGGGAAAGGTACTATAATATTGAGGATAGTTGTGTATTGTGTAAATTATGTCAAAATTGAAAAACCCTTGCTCATTTTCAGGAATAGAAAAAACAATGGAAAATTATAATGAGTATCATCTAGACCCAAAGCAATTTTATTTTCTCAAATTTTTTCAATATAACTGGCTAGAAATTAAAGATGAATTTACAAATTTTACTCAAAATACTTCTGAACAAGAATTAAAATTTACTTATGATGTGATGGGTCCTAAAAGTAAAACAATTAAAACTAAAGGTAATGGAAAATATAGTGCTTTTGGGATTTTATTTCAAGGTATGTTTATTGAAGAATATATTAACTTTCATCAAATACAGTATCCTGATTATGAACTAGAGTCTGTATTAGAAAATGCTCTGGTATTAAGAGAGAAATATTTTCCTAGTTTGGCTGAAGCGATTAAAAAAATTAATTCAAGTAATGATAATATTCTCAGAAATGTGTATTTTGGTATATTCCATCCTGGTTTAGATATTAAACTCCATGTTAACTATAACCATCATACAAATCGTGGTTATCTAGGATTAATAGTACCGGAAGGAGATGTGGCAATGAAAATATGTCACGATAAACTT
Organism: Dapis brunnea BLCC-M229; assembly: GCF_050015995.1. Classification (NCBI taxonomy): domain Bacteria; kingdom Bacillati; phylum Cyanobacteriota; class Cyanophyceae; order Oscillatoriales; family Microcoleaceae; genus Dapis; species Dapis brunnea. The sequence goes on from NZ_JBNHEP010000125.1 coordinate 10,543, forward strand.
TACTGGGAAGAAGGCAAGTTTATGATTTTAGACCACAGTTATCCACACTGCCCCCACAATTATACTAATTATGACAGAGTAGTTTTAGTTGTAGACTTTTTTAAGCCCGATCGCCCTAGAGAGGAAGTAGCAAAATTTGAACAAGAGCAAGTTAGACAACGTATGCAAGATAATCCTTATAGTTTAGGAGTTTTTGGTAAAAGCGATCGAGTTAAAACAGAAGATTTTATTAAGTATGGTTTAGCTCATCAGTTAGAGTGGGATAAGGCTTTAGATAAGTAATAATTAATAATTAGGTGTTGTCAGATTAAAGGATGAATCTTTGCTTGGTCATTTCACTTAGCCTCCTCCGGAGGAACTGCGTTAATACTGCCTCTAGCTATTTGCGCAGCATTCCGTAGGAAAGCATCGGGATTGAGATCGGGAATATTTTTTTTATCCCCTTAAAAGGGGAAGCTTTAGACCACAATTTTTCGGTAAAAATCATAATTATGTTGAAAATTACTCCCAAAAATCTGTTAGAGCCTAATTATCCTTTTGCCCCTAAAAATTTCCCGTTTTTCTATGGTTGGATAATTTTAATTGTTTGTACCATTGGGGTAATAATGAGTACCCCCGGTCAAACTATTGGGGTGAGTGCTTTCACTGACCATTTACTAGCTGCCACTGGTCTGTCACGCTTACAACTAAGCAATGCCTATTTTATCGGCACTTTAACCAGTGGTTTAATATTGCCTTATGGGGGAGTTTTGCTAGACCGTTTTGGCGCAAGGGTGACAGTTGTTTGTGCATCAATAGGTTTAGGTCTAACTTTGTGTTATCTCAGTTTTAGCGATCGCCTAGCTACCATCATTAATCAAACATTTCCCATAATTCCTTATTCAACTATTGTCTTAGTAATACTGGTATTAGGTTTTGTTTGCCTGCGTTTTTCCGGTCAAGGTATGTTAACTATGACCAGTCGCACAACTCTAGGTAAATGGTTTGACCGTCGCCGTGGTTTTGTCTCTGGGATCGCAGGCGTATTCGTAAGTTTTGGTTTTTCCATTGCACCCCTAACTATGAGTTCATTAATTGATATTTTAGGTTGGCGAAATACTTGGTTAGCAATGGCAGCAGTTGTTGGTATTGGTATGGGGTTAGTAGGATGGTTTTTTTATCGCGATAACCCAGAGGAATGCAGTTTATTAATGGATGGAAAAAAACACACTCAAACCCCCCTTGAGGAAAAACATTCATCCGATAACAACTTACAAGATTTTACCCGCGCTGAAGCACTACGCACAATAATGTTTTGGGTAGTGACATTAGCTTTATCCTCACAAGCTTTGATATTTACAGGTATTACTTTCCATATTGTTGATATTGGTGCAGAAGCTGAATTATCTCAAATGCAGGCAGTAAGTATATTTTTACCCCAGGCAGTTGTATCTACTATTGTTGGTTATTTGATGGGGATAGCAGCAGACCGAGTTGCTCTAAAATACTTATTCATGGTAATGATGCTAGGTCAGATAATAGGTGTTGCTGCTATTACTAATTTTGGTGAACCTTTATTTAGGGTTTTAACTATTGTGGGATTTGGGATTACTGGGGGATGTTTTGGCACTTTATCGGCAGTAGCTTTACCGCGTTTTTTTGGCAGAACTTATTTAGGTTCGATTTCTGGTTTTCAGATGATGATTCTGGTCATAGGAAGTGCAATAGGACCTTCATTTTTGGCTATATTTAAAGATAAATTAGGTTCTTACCAACCTGGTCTTTATGGTTGTTTGATATTGGCAATTTTGATTTTGATTTTCACATTTTTTGCCCGTCAACCACGCAAGTCTTGAAATAATTTTTCCTCTGGTTTATAGCACTGCAACTGCGATAAAATTAATAGTTAGGTCTAAAAGTAGATTTATGCAAAATGAAAATAATCATAGAAGAAGTTTAAATGAAGTATCCAGGACAACCTAAATCACCCCCTAATTGGTATAGGCAACGAGAAAACTCCTACATAGAAACTGAGTTTTATAAGAACCTAGGCAATTTGGCAGATGCTATTGAACAAGAGCACTGGTTTGGAGATAAAACTAAACATTCACGGTACAGAGTTGATTTCCTTTTATGTACCTAGATTATCATTTTTTATTACAACAAATTTCTAGGGCACTAAGTTTTTGGAAGTAATATCATGTCCGGTAGCATCGGTATTGTATAATAGAAGAGGAGAAAAATAATTGCTCGGAGCGTACGCCATTATGCCAAGACGTTTAAGTATCCAAGAACACCTAAGTGTAGATGAACTAGAAAGAAACTACCGAGCTACTTATGACCCAATAGAAAGGACTAGATACCAAATCATTTGGCTTAAGCGCAAAAGGAAAAACAACACTCATAAGTTTCTTCAGTCACAGGCTATTGTTTGGAGGGGATTCGTCAAATTGCACGTCGCTATAATCAGCAGGGTAAAGAAGGATTGGTAGATCGTCGCCATCAACATCCAGGGCCAAAAGGATTCCTCTCAGATGAACGGCAAGCCCAACTAGAAATGGCCATCCAAGAGAAAGCACCAGATGGAGGATTATGGAATGGGCGTAAGGTAGGGGATTGGTTAACAGAATTAATAGACCATCGAGTTGATCGGCGCAGAGGATGGGAATATTTACGCTCAATGAAATATAGATTACGAATCCCCCGACCTGAGCATCAGAAATCGGCAACCCCAAACGAACAGGAGGAATGGAAAAAAGCGCACCGCCTGCGGCGAGGTCTCCTCGCCGTAAAGACGGAGCAAGAAAACTCTGCTGCCGATTTGAACAATTAAAAGCTGAGTATCCACAGGCCACTGTCGAACTCTGGGCAATGGATGAACATCGTTTGGGCCTCAAACCAATTTTTCGGCGAGTATGGACACCTGTTGGGGTACAACCAACAGCAGAGGTGAACTGGCGTTTTCAATGGTTCTGGGTCTATGGGTTTGTACATCCCCAATCAGGAGAAACATATTGGTGGCTTTTACCTAAGGTCAATATTACTGTGTTCAACCAAGTGTTGGCCGACTTAGCTGAACATTTTAGTTTGGGAAAAAATAAACACATCCTTTTAGTGCTAGATAAAGCAGGTTGGCACAGCAGTAAAAAACTCAAAATTCTTTCTGGGATTGCACTTGGAGTTCTTACCAGCCCATACACCAGAACTACAACCAGCCGAACGACTCTGGCCAGTAATTAATGAACCGATCAGTAATTAAACCTTTGAAAATTTATCCCAGATGGAAGATATAGTTTTTGAGCGATGTATCAACTTAATGAAACAGCGTTCGTGAAACGTGCCGGAGGCAATCGCTCCCAAACAGGTCTTACTTGTTTTCGTTGGTGGCCTACTGATAATTTATCAAGTGCTTGAAGAGTGGCGATCGCTCCGGGCAATTATTTTTTTTCTTCTTCTATTATACACGCTCCGATGCTACCGGACATGATATAACTATATACAGCTAGAAATAACTATATACAGCTAGAAAATTCAATAGACCTCCAGTAGAGGAGTTTATTTTTTCAGCTATTGAGTGGTTACATGAAAAGTCGTTTATTACTGTATTTCTTTTTCACGAACCTGATTCTATCGAAGAAGTTAATTATTTAGACGGAATGATAAAAGAGTTTGAAAAAGGTGAAGTTAGAATTAATACTATATCCGAGGAATGGTATAGCTGGGAACTGGGCGAACATTTGAAAAGCTATGCTCACTTATATGATGAGTTTTTGGTTGTTGCTGACGATGCTGTGTATATAGAGCCATTATTGCAGATTCTTTCATTTAACAATGGAAAGTTATTACGACGGGGAAATTCTGAGACAACATTTATTGATAAAAAATTAGAGAAATTTCCTTGGCAAAACATCTATCATGCTATTGCGGATGCCTTTGGATTAAGCCTTGACGAAATGTGAAGCTAATAAATAGAATCAGGACTTACGCAAAGACACTATATATAGTGTATAGTAATTTTGGCGATCTTCACTATAGTTTTGTGCGTTAGCGGAGCTTTGCGTCAGCAATCGCTTGAGTTTTAATTAAAAAAAACTTCAGTTATTCAAGTTAAACAAGTTTCATTTTAATTGAAGGATATTTCAATTCTGAGACCAGATAATCTGATAACAATTCATGCTTAACTTGATAAATACAGGACTTACGCAAAGACACTATATATAGTGTCTACTGATTTAGGAGAGCGCTATAATTTTTTAAGCGATCGCTTGAAAAGCCAAATTATCATAACTAATACAAAGATACACTAATATCATCAGGACTTACGCAAAGACACTATATATAGTGTATGCTAAATATAGCGATATAG
>NZ_JBNHEP010000126.1:0-26258 GCF_050015995.1 Dapis brunnea BLCC-M229
ACTGGTTTACTCACTGCTGTTACTGTAGTCTATGTTTATGAAAACCGCTATAATTAGTGGAGCCTATGTTGAGCGATCACCATTTAGTTTGTTTTTTTGAAATTAAGTTTGTAATAATTAAGAAAAATAGCACTAGAGGTAGTCAAAATTTTCCAATTGCTTTGTCATACTATAAATTTTGAGGGCGATCGCTCTATCTTTGGATTTTTATTTAGTTTGTCTGATTATCTGGTTTTCCAATAATTTTTCTACTACTAAGCAAGTTTCTAAGTTTTACGTTGATGGAAAGGGAAGTGCTGTATTAATTTATTAAATTTCCCACCCAAGTTAAAGGTAATTTTTTGTTTGGTTCAACTGGAAGATTATTAGTGAAACCCGGAAGAAGCTACTCGCCTAAAATCAAATTAATTAAACCTACCCAAAAAAGAGAAATAAACAATGAAAGGAATTTGGCTAGAAAACCAACAACTCCAACTCCGCACCGACCTCCCCACACCCGAAACCCCAGCAGGAGAAGCACTCGTCCGCGTCTTGAGAGCTGGTATCTGCAATACAGACCTGGAAATTCTCAGAGGTTACTACCCTTACAAAGGTATCCTCGGCCATGAATTTGTCGGTGTGGTGGAACAAGGACCAGAAAATTTACTCAATCAAAGAGTAGTCGGAGAAATTAATGCTGCTTGTGGTGAATGTCGCTTTTGCTTGAGCAACCAACCTACCCACTGTGAAAATCGGACAGTCTTAGGAATAGTTAACCGTAACGGAGCTTTTGCCGAATATCTCACCTTGCCAGTCAAAAATCTCCATCGAGTTCCCGATAGTATCTCAACAGATGAAGCTACATTTACCGAACCAGTCGCAGCAGCATTAGAAATTCAGCAACAAATACAAATTTGCCCAGTAGATAAAGTCTTAGTAGTGGGGGATGGTAAACTCGGACAGTTAGTCGCGCAAACCTTAGCCTTAACTGACTGTCAATTATTGGTTATTGGTCGTCATCGGGAAAAACTGGCAAATTTAGAGGAGAGAGGAATTAAAACTGGGTTTGTTGATGCAGTTACTACAGGAGCTTTTGATGTTGCAGTGGAATGTACAGGCAACCCAGAAGGATTTACTATTGCTCGTCGCGCTCTACGTCCCCGTGGTATTTTAGTTCTCAAAAGCACTTATGCAGGGAATCTGAGTTTGGATATTTCTTCATTGGTGGTGGATGAAATTACTTTAGTTGGTTCTCGTTGCGGACCTTTTGAACCTGCATTGGAACTTTTATCAGAACATAAGCTTAATGTCAAGCCATTAATTCAAGCTCATTATCCCCTAGAAGCTGGAATGGATGCTTTTTCTCATGCTCAGAAGAAGGGAGTATTAAAAGTATTAGTAGATATTGGGCGAGAATAGGGTATTTTGCCGATTATACTCCAAACTGTTAAAATAATCAATCCCCAAGCAAATACAAAACAGAGAGGAACCAAAAATGGCTGTATGGCATGAATTACGAAGTAAAGAAGTTGAAACACAGCTAGACATTCATAACATAAATTACATAATTTTAAACTTAACCTAATTTAATCCATTTTTAATCTAATTTTTAAGAATATCTAAAGTTAAAAGCTTAAGTTCCTATAGGATGAAACTATAGATAATTGTTCACTATAAACAATATAGGAAGTTAAGCTATGGCCTTAAGATTAGGTGACGAAGTACCCAACTTTACTCAAAATTCTTCTGAAGGACAAATCAGCTTTTACGACTGGGCAGGCGATAGTTGGGTAGTGCTGTTCTCTCACCCTGCTGACTTTACACCAGTTTGTACAACAGAATTAGGTACAGTTGCCAAACTCAAACCAGAATTTGACAAGCGTGGAGTTAAGGTTATTGCCCTCAGTGTAGATGACGCAGAATCTCACAAAAGTTGGATTGGAGATATCAATGAAACCCAAAGCACAACTGTTAATTATCCTATTTTGGCAGATGTGGATAAAAAGGTTTCTGACCTGTACGATATGATTCATCCGAACTCTTTAAATAATCTGACAATTCGTACAGTTTTTATTATCGACCCTCAAAAGAAACTCCGTCTTTCTATTACTTATCCTGCAAGTACAGGTCGTAACTTTGATGAAATTCTCAGAGTAATTGACTCTTTACAACTAACAGATAACTATCAAGTTGCTACTCCTGTAAATTGGAAGGATGGAGATGATTGTGTAATTGTTCCTTCTCTGAAAGATCCTGAAGTATTGAAAGAAAAATTCCCTAAAGGTTACACAGAAGTTAAGCCATATTTGCGGATGACTCCTCAACCTAATAAGTAAATTTATAATTGAATTTAAGGATTAAGATTTTCAACCTGATTCTTAATCCTTAATGAAATATGGATTGCTTCAAGTTTAGATCGGCTTTTTTACTTATTCCTCAATCTCAGAATACCAATTTCTTTTCTCAAGGCAATGAATTATAGTAGTTTTCATTAACATAGAATACAGAGATTTTGGCTTAAAGGCACTTATGCTGAGGGCAGAAGAGAAGTGGTGCGACCCCGCGGGGTGCGACAGACGCAAGCGGTCAGATCCCGCGGGGTGCGTAAGACGCAAGCGGTGCGACCCCGCGACGACGACAGCTCGCTTACGGAACACGCACCAAGAGAGGGAATGCGCACCAAGAGAGAAGGAACTTCCAACCAAACTACATCTTGTCCTTGTTTTAATGCACTAAATATCCATTCGGGTTGAGAGGCATAGTAAAGAATTGGTTTTCCTTCCTGGTAACGAGTAATAGTTTTTTCGTAACAAGGTCTGGATTCCACAAATAACCTCATATTACACATACCTAATCTGTTAGTGTCATATTCTACTGTACTTTCAAGTCCGTAAGCTTTAAGTTGCTCCGTTATATACTCACAAGGAGCATTACAATGAGCTATATTAGCTTTATCATTTCTATCTGAGTCAAAAAGTTTAGCTATTTTTTCGTCTTGTAATTGTTGAAAGTTATTAATTTTATATCGATCAGCAGTTTTTTTATTAATTTGATATCCCCTAATAAAATTAGGAATCAAAGTTCCAACTATTTCTAACTTTTCTTGACTATTAGCTTCTTCAAAAGTTTGTTTATACCATGGATATGTGGGGTAAGTGGTAGTATAATCAAAGTTTCCATTAGCAATAGCAGTATAATTGTCTCTACTAAATCCACCCTGTTTTGTTTTCATTTTATAACCAAGTTTTTTAAGACCGATATTGATAATCTCATTTTGAAATGACTCAAAACCAGTATCGGGACTTGAGCAAATTTCCAACCCAAACAAACCCCAAACTCTCTTGATGAGCGGTAAATACGTCGATGTTTTCATCTAACCACTTGATCAAACGGTAAGATATCGCTGTACGATCGGGCTTCTAAAGTATCAGTAAAAGTCTTTAACGGTTTGTTAGCCCAACCCCTTCTTATGCCTCCAGTTAACTGATGCCAGATAATAAATGTATAAGCACGAGCGAACTAAAATAAAATGCCTTTTTCAGCTGATTTTATCTCTGATAAATATTTATAAAATTCTGGGAAAGTTAGTGATAATTTTATCTTGGCTGAGTTTGTGTTAAGTATGTAGAAAAGTTGGGAAATTAAGAGGAAATAAATTATGTTCTCGGAAATGATAGTTTTAAAAATACCCTCAGATTGGAAAGTGACAGAAGAACAATTTTTTGAATTCTGTCAAATTAACCGAGATTTACGCATAGAAACTAATAAATTTGGAGAAATTTTAATTATGTCTCCTGCTGGTTCTGAAACTGGAAATCGAGAAGGTAATACTTTTGGGCACTATGGGTATGGTCAGAACAAGATGGTACGGGTTTAGCTTTTAGTTCTAGTACAGGATTTACTCTTTCCACAGGAGCCAAAAAATCGCCCGATGCTTCTTGGATAAAATTAGAAAGATGGCAGAGTTTATCTCAAGAACAAAAAGAAAAGTTTGCTCCTATTTGCCCGGATTTTGTCGTGGAATTAATGTCGCCTTCAGATAATCTGAACACTCTACTATCCAAGCCAAAATTACAGAATATATGGAAGAAACAGGAGTAAAACTAGGTTAGTTAATTGATAGAAAACAAAAGAAAGTTTATATCCCACATTCCGCAGATCTCAATATATCTTTATATCTCTTTACACTTGCAAAATTCTTCAAACGATAAAAGGTTCTTACAGAGATTGCGATCGCTAATTTTCCTAGTTTTATGAGAATTTTAGTAATAAATATTTACATTCAAGGATTTTACACCTAATAGCTGAAACACTTATTGGCTAAGACTTACAAGCAAAATATAAATTTTACTTATCAATTAAATGTTAAGAAGTGCGGAATGTGGGTTATATTTATCGTCCAGGAATGCCTACCGAATGTTTAGAAAATCCTGAGAGTGTCAGTGGGGAAGCAGTATTGCCTGGATTTGTTTTAGATATGAGAAAGATTTGGTAAATAGGAAGGAAAATTATGCTTGAGGACCCGATTATTTTACAAATGCCTCCAAATTTCAAAATGACAGAAGAACAATTCTTTGAATTTTGTCAAATCAATCGAGATTTACGCATAGAAACTAATAAATTTGGAGAGTTATTAATTATGTCTCCCACTGGTTCTGAAACAGGAAATAGAGATGGCATAATTATTCAACAGTTAATGAATTGGTCAGATGAAGATGGTACAGGTTTAATTTAGTTCAAGCACTGGATTTACTCTTTCTACAGGAGCGAAAAAATCTCCCGATGCTTCTTGGATAAAATTAGAAAGATGGCAGAGTTTATCTCAAGAACAAAAAGAAAAGTTTGCTCCTATTTGCCCGGATTTTGTCGTGGAATTAATGTCGTCTTCAGATAATCTGAAAACTCTACAAGCAAAAATGACAGAATATATGGAAGAGCCTGGAGTAAAATTAGGTTGGTTAATTGATAGAAAGCAAAAGAAAGTTTATATTTATCGCCCAGGAATGCCTACCGAATGTTTAGAAAATCCAGAGAGTGTAAGTGGAGAAAAAGTATTGCCTGGATTTGTTTTAGATATGAGAAAGATTTGGTAAATAGGAAGGAAAATTATGCTTGAGGACCCGATTATTTTACAAATGCCTCCAAATTTCAAAATGACAGAAGAACAATTCTTTGAATTTTGTCAAATCAATCGAGATTTACGCATAGAAACTAATAAATTTGGAGAGTTATTAATTATGTCTCCCACTGGTTCTGAAACAGGAAATAGAGATGGCATAATTATTCAACAGTTAATGAATTGGTCAGATGAAGATGGTACAGGTTTAATTTAGTTCAAGCACTGGATTTACTCTTTCTACAGGAGCGAAAAAATCTCCCGATGCTTCTTGGATAAAATTAGAAAGATGGCAGAGTTTATCTCAAGAACAAAAAGAAAAGTTTGCTCCTATTTGCCCGGATTTTGTCGTGGAATTAAGGTCACCTTCCGATAATCTGAAAACTCTCCAAGCAAAAATCACAGAATATATAGAATAACCAGAAATTAAACTAGGTTGGTTAATTGATAGAAAACAGAGAAAAGTTTATATTTATCGCCCAAATTTACCTACCGAATGTTTAGAAAATCCTGACAGTGTAAGTGGGGAAGCAACATTGCCAGGATTTGTTTTAAATATGCAGAAAGTTTGGTAAAATCTTATTTTATAAATACTAAATAGTGGATTGGTAAAAAAAAATGGATATTAAACAAGGCTTTGTCGATACCGTTGGCAACACTCCATTAATTAGACTGAATAGTTTCAGCGAAGAAACTGGATGTGAAATTTTAGGCAAAGCAGAATTTCTTAATCCAGGGGGTTCGGTAAAAGATAGAGCAGCACTTTATATTATTAAAGATGCAGAAGAAAAAGGTTTACTTAAACCTGGTGGAACAGTAGTTGAAGGAACTGCTGGTAATACAGGAATAGGTTTAGCACATATTTGTAATGCTAAAGGTTATAAGTGTTTAATTATTATTCCTGAAACTCAATCTATTGAAAAAATGGATGCTTTGAGAACTTTAGGTGCAGAAGTCAGACCTGTTCCAGCAGTTCCCTATAAAGACCCAAATAATTATGTGAAAATGTCAGGTAGATTAGCATCGGAAATGGAAAATGCTGTCTGGGCAAATCAGTTTGATAATTTGGCAAATAGAATCGCTCATTATGAAACAACCGGACCAGAAATTTGGGAACAAACTGATGGAAAAGTAGATGCTTGGGTAGCTGCTACTGGTACGGGTGGAACTTTTGCTGGTGTGTCATTATTTTTAAAAGAAAAAAATCCACAAGTTAAAACTGTTTTAGCTGACCCGATGGGAAGTGCTCTTTATAGTTATGTGAAAACTGGGGAAATTGCTACTGAGGGTAATTCTATTACTGAGGGTATTGGTAATGGTCGGGTAACAAAAAATATGGAAAATGTACCTATTGATGATGCGATTCGAGTTGATGATAAAGAGGCAGTAAGAGTAGTTTATCAACTGTTAAGAAAAGATGGTTTATTTATGGGAGGTTCTGTAGGAATTAATGTTGGTGCAGCACTAGCTTTAGCAAAAGAAATGGGTCCTGGTCATACTATTGTGACTGTATTGTGTGATAGTGGTTCTCGTTATCAATCAAAATTATTTAATCGTGAGTGGTTAGCTGGTAAAAATTTATTGCCGGATGATTTATAACTTTCTAAGCATTTAGCTGTCAGCTATCAGCGATCAACTATTTTTTCGTGGATTTAAAGCTGTATTAATTGAGCTAGAATTGAAATCTTACTAAAAAAGTTGTTAAAGTCTATATTCATTTAAACCATGTTCTTAAAAGCGGGGTCTTATACAATTTTGATAAATGTTTGCTACAAATAGCTAGGGAATTTTTTAGGAGTCAGGAGTTGTAGGGGCGAATGGCTATTCGCCCCTACAGGAGTCATAATTAATAGCTTCGATGCCATTTATTAGTTCATAATTTATCTTTTTTGTATCTAGGGATATATCCTGTAAATTCTTTTTATCGCCCTTACTATTCGCAACATTCTTTTTTATAATTGGTATTATTGCTCAGAGCTAACAGTTAATAGCTAAATACTTACATAATTTTCATGATTTATGATGGAAAATAGTCAAGTTGAGAGACTTTTATTGGTATGTCAAAATCGCACTTGTAAGCAGCAAGGTTCGGCAAAAGTATTAGCTACTTTTCAGACATTTGATATTCCTAATATTACAGTTGAAAAAAGCGGATGTTTGGGTAAATGTGGCAGCGGACCAATGGTTTTGGTTTTGCCAGAAGAAGTTTGGTATAGTCATGTTGAACCTCAAAATATTTCAGCAGTTATGGAGCGACATTTGCTAAGTTAAATATATAGGAAATAAATGTTTGATTCGGAATTTTATTGTGTGAATAGTTAGTTGAATATTTTATAAAAATCAGTCGAATAAGGAGATTTTTTTGAATTGAAAAATTTATTTTTATAACCATGAATATTTTCAAGGTAGATTCAAAGAGAATCTGAAAATAGAGACTTATTCAAAATCAATAGAAAGTCTATTTTTGGTTTTGGTAGAAGAACTTTAGTATAGTCAAGTTTATCCTCAAAATATTTTAGGAGTTGTGAAGCGTCATTTGCTGAGTTAAATATATAGGAAATAAATGTTTGATTCGGAATTTTATTGTGTGAACAGTTGGTTGAATATTTCAGAAAAATCAGTCGAATAAGGAGAAGTTTTGAAATTGAGCAATTTATTTTTACAAGCGGAACATTTTGAACGTATATTCAAAGACCATCTGAAAATTGAAACTTATTCAAAATCAATAGAAAGTCTATTTAGCGATCGCTTTAAAAACCGTATTGATTATCAACTTTTGGTTTTGGTAGAAGAAGTTTAGTATAGTCATGTTGAAACTAAAAATATTTCAGCAGTTGTGGAGTGAAATTTGCTAAGTTAAACATATAGGAAATAAATGTTTGATTCGGAATTTTATTGTGTGAACAGATAGTTGAATATTTTAGAAGAATAAGTCAATAAGGAGAAATTTTTAAATTGAGCAATTTATTTTTACAACCGGAAGATTTTGAACGTATATTCAAAGACCATCTGAAAATTGAAACTTATTCAAAATCAATAGAAAGTCTGTTTAGCGATCGCCTTTTAAGGCGTATTGATTATAAACCTTATTATCAAAGGAATTATGTTTGGGATGATGACAAAGCTTCTTATTTTATTGAAAGTATACTTCTAGGAACAGAAATACCTCCTTTAATATTCTTCAAGAATGCAGATCAAATAGAGGTTATTGATGGAAGGCAAAGATTTGAAACGATCAAGAGATTTAAGAATAGTGAATTTCAATTAACTAAAAAAGGGTTATCTGCTCTAAAACAACTCTCAAAAAGTACATACAAATCCTTTTTTGACAATCCGGAAAATGCTCACATAATATATTTGTTTTTAGATGCAAAAATTAGAATTGTTGAATTTGAAATTGTCAATGAGCCAAAGTTAGACCCTATATTAGAGGATAAAATAAAAAAAGAAATATTTGCTAGATATAATTCAGGTATAACGCCTTTAACAACACCAGAAATTGACAATGCTGTTTATGATACCGATCCAATTTATCAGTATTTTAAAAATCGTCTGAAGCAAGAACCAGATTTTGAACAACTAATTTACAATTTGTTCTTGAAGCCAAGTAGGAATAGCACTAAAGAGAAGGATAGAGGAAAAATTTTACAATTTATTAGAAGAAATTTAGTCTTAAAAATGTTTCCAATTAGGTACTATTCTTGGGGTAATTCTAGGACTGAAACTTTAGGAAAATTATTTGAATATTTATCAGATCAAAATCCCGAACCAGAGCCACTCTGTCAGTCATTTATTGAGAAAGTTAAAATTGTAGAATCATTCAGACAAATCTTTATAGAACTAAAATTAAATCATAATAGGTTAGTTTTTGAATGTTTATTATGGAGCCTACTAATCTTAGAAAATGAAAATGTGGATTTATCAAGACTTAAACGGAAGGAGTTGGTAAAGAAAATCAGTAAAGAAATATCAAACAACTTCCAAAAATATTATGAAGAACAGACGATATTTTATAAGCAAATACAGGAGCGATATACTTTTACAGCAAAACTGTTTGAAGAAGAGTTTAAAAAAAATTTAAAAGTCTATTATGAAGGAAGCGATCAGAAAAGAAAAGAACTGAGTAAACTACGACAAACAGAGGATGAAGATACTGTTACTAAACTTAGTGAACTTCAATATTTAAGAGTAACTAAGCCAGAACCATCGCGAAATTCAATAGATGATATAGCAAGAGTGATGGAACGTAAGAAGTTTTTAGTTAGACCTTCTTATCAGAGATCGGAAGTAATTAATTTGTCTAAGGCATCCGCTATTATAGAAAGTATTTTATTAGGTATTAATTTACCACCTATTTTTATTTTTAAACGTTCAGATGGAATTTCTGAAGTCATTGATGGTCAGCAAAGACTTTTAACAATATTAGGATACCTAGGAAAAGAATATGTTGATGAAGAAAATCAGAAATGTAGAACGAAAAATTCAAACTTTTCCCTGAAAAATTTACGAATTCTTAAGGAGTTAAGAAATAAAAAATTTCAGGATTTAGAACTTGCATTACAAGACAAAATATTAGATTTTCAATTATTTGTTGTTGAGATAGAAGAAAGTCTAAACCTAGAATTTAATCCAGTAGATTTATTTGTTAGATTAAATAATAAGCCTTATCCTATTAAAGAAAATTCTTTTGAAATGTGGAACTCTTGGGCTGAACGCGAAGTAATTACAAAAATTAAAGATAATGTTAGTAAACATCGAGAATGGTTTTATCTAAAATTAGCTAAAGACCGTGATCGGATGGAGAATGAGGAATTATATACATCTTTAGTATATTTTGAGTTTAAAAAGCTTAAAGAACAAAACATAGAAAAAATTCTCAAAGTATATAAACAAAATAATAGGATTAATGCCAGACTAGCCTCAATAAAAGATATTAGTTCGGTATTGACAAAAGTTTCTGAACATCAGGAAGATAAGAAACTATTTATGAATAGCATTACAAAGGTGGAAAAATTTATCTCAAAAGTAAAATGTGTGTTGCTTGATGAAGATAAAGATAAAAATCAGCTAGATGCATATTTTAAAAATGAGTTAGATTATCTTTACAAAAATCGTAAGGAAAGTCGTAGCTTTAGAAGAACTAAACAATACTTTTACATACTCTGGTATGTACTAAGTCCTCTGAATGATGAAATGGTAAGATATCATCGACAGGTAATTAAAAAGGAACTCAAAGATTTATTCTATAGAATGAAAAATAGTGAAGATAGTAACTATGATGAAAATCAATTTACAAAAGAGATAGAAAAATTTCAAAATAAGTACAAGCAAGATAAAAGAAAGCTAAAATTATCTGATTCAGATAAGGAAAGGTTAATAAAACAACAAGGAAATATATGCCCTATATCTGGAGACCCTCTGTTTATGGGAGATGAAATTGAAGTAGATCATAAAAAACCATTAGCTATAGGAGGTTTAGATTCTATTGATAATTTACAAATTACTCACAAAAATGCGAATAGAAGAAAAGGTACAAAATATAAGAATGATTAATTAATTGTAGTGATTAATTATTTTTTAGAACTAAGATTCACATAAATTATAAATTTGGTATAGCGGAAAAGCAGAAACCTAAATAGGATGTGGAGAAATTTCTTATTTAATAACAAAGATTTAGCGAATATTTAAAGTCCCTTTCTTTATCTTGAGAAAGAAAACCTCCTACCTAATAAATTTAGGCCAACTAAAATTTCAATAGTTTAATTGGTCTGTAGTTTGTTATAATTTCTTTAACAAAATAGTTATAGGAATCCCAGAATATCAATTATGGCATACGATTACGATCTATTTGTAATAGGTGCAGGTTCAGGAGGGTTAGCATCTTCAAAAAGAGCAGCATCTTATGGAGCTAAAGTAGCGATCGCTGAAAATGATTTAGTTGGAGGTACTTGTGTTATTAGAGGATGTGTACCAAAAAAACTGATGGTTTATGGTTCGAGATTTTCTCACTTATATAAAGATGCGGTAGGTTATGGTTGGAGTGAGGTAGAACCTAGTTTTGATTGGCATAAATTAAGAGATTCTGTGAATACAGAAGTTCTACGTCTGAATAAATTACATATCAGTTTCCTAGAAAAAGCAGGGGTAGAGTTAATAGAGGGATATGCTAAATTTCTTGACCCCCATACTGTGGAAGTAGGCGAGCATAAATTTACAGCGGATAAAATTTTAATCGCTGTTGGTGGTAGACCAGAAAAAATAAATATTCCTGGAATTGAACATACTGTCACCTCCCGTGAAATGTTCCACCTCACAGAAAAACCAAAAAGAATGGCAGTTTGGGGAGGTGGTTATATCGGTGTCGAATTTGCTGGAATTTTAAATGGTTTAGGCACCGAAGTTACTCAAATTATTCGTCGAGACCTAATCTTACGAGGATTTGATGATGACATTCGCAGCAATATTCAAGAAGGAATGACAAAACATGGTATTAACTTCCGCACTAATACCAATATAGAAAAAATTGAGAAAGTACCAGAAGGGTTAAAGGTTTACTTGAGTGGAGAACACACTGAACCTTTAATAGTCGATACATTCCTCTGTGCAACTGGTCGGAAACCAAACTTAGCAGGTTTAAATCTAGAAAATGCTGGAGTTGAAACACTTAGAGGTGCAGTTGCTGTTAGTAATAACTGTCGTACAACTCAACCAAATATTTACGCTGTGGGAGACTGTATAGATAAAGCAAATTTGACCCCAGTTGCTATTGCTCAAGGTCGCGCTTTTGCTGATACTGAATTTGGTAATATTCCCAGAGCAATTTCTCTAGAAAATATCCCCACTGCCATTTTCTCAGAACCAGAAGGAGGAACAGTCGGTCTGACAGAAACAGAAGCAAGAGAAAAATTTGGTGACTCTATCAAATGCTACCGCGCTAAATTCCGCCCAATGTTCCACAGTTTCACAGGTGCAGAGGATAAAGTAATGGTGAAATTGGTGGTTGAGGGTAATACAGAGCGCGTTTTAGGAGTACACATGGTCGGTAAAGATGCTGGTGAGATTATTCAGGGTATGGCGATCGCTGTAAATATGGGAGCAACTAAAGCAGACTTTGACCGTACTATTGGTATTCATCCTTCTACTTCAGAAGAGTTTGTGACTCTACGTTAAAGAATTTAGAATTCAGAAGTTAGTATTGAAAGTATAGAAACCGGGTTTGTATTAAATGCCTTATTGTACTAATATCTATCCCCAATAAACCCGGTTTCTTAATAATACAAACTTAGATTTCATAGCTTGATTTACCAACGCCGAATTTAGAAGTTAGTAGGAGTGATTTTCTATCGTAGGGGTTTTGTCTCCAAACCAAGCGCGAAAATGGGATTTGGAAATTGTAGGGATGTTCCATGCAACGTCCCTACAGGATTATCTTTGTGGAAGGAAGTAATCTCAGGGGTGTCGCGAAATTCTTTCCTATAGTCGCTGCGGACGACTCAACCGGATCTATATTAGAAGTTAAATTCTTAATTATTAAGAGGAAAAATTTTATGTCTCAGGTTTTGATTTCTGCTGTATTAGGATTATTGGTTATGCCTTTAACTATTAGTTCTGTTTTAGCAAATCCTAATTATAATAATGTCTCTGAAAAAATTAGCCAAACTATCCAAGTACAACGTCCGGGACGAAATCAAAACAGGGTATTTGAACAACTAAATCTTACCGAGGAGCAGACTGAAAAAATCATTGCAATTCGTAATCAAAATCAACAAGAAATCAGACAAAGTTTACAAGATTTGCGTAATGCTCAGGAAGAATTAAATACAATGATTACTGGTAGGGAAACTGATAATCAACTACGGAAAAAACATGGTGAAGTTTTAAATTTGAGACAAGAATTAGCGGAATTACAATTTAATACTCTCCTTAAAATTAGAGAAGTTTTAACTCCTGAACAATTACAAGAGTGGTCGAAATTAATGCAGCAACGTCGAGAGTCTCGTAATACTCCCTAGGTAGGGAAGTGTGGGGGGTGTGGGAAGTGTGGGAAGTGTGGGAAGTGTGGTTATAAATATATACTATATAACCTGATTCTATAATTAAAGGATTTTCGGTTGCATTCTCACAATTTTTGTGATACCATAAAATTTATAAGGGCTCGTTCGCCCAGGGCAAACGTATCTAAATTCTGGAAGCTTCTACCGTTAAGCTTTAGAGAATTAATGAGTATAAATACTTATAAGCCTGACATCCTTGCCCTGTCAGAACTTCAAAATAAGATGCGTTTGCCCTGCTCGTTCGCCCATGCACATGATTTTTTATTCAACTAAATATAGAAGACATTCTGGAGCAAAACTATAACGTCTTAGTATTAGTATATGTATGTAGTGTTTAGAACTAATTTTTTGCCTAAGTTCTGAGATAGATAAAACCCACATTCCGCACGACAAAATGTAGTATATAAAGAAGGGAAAATTTGAGTAAGTATTTAGACTCAAGAAAAAAAACCTCAAAGTGTAATTCTAGAGCTGAAGGTGAACATCAAAAAAGATGAGAAAATGTCAATAGAAGTGACTAATATAGACCACTTAGGGTTGGTAGCAGGAATCATTGATGAGATTGGTATAGAACAGAAAATTAATCAACTACTTGGAGAACAATTACCAGAAAAAATAACAGGGAGTCAAGTAGTGAAAGGAATGGTTTTAAATGGGTTAGGATTAGTGTCATCTCCATTATACTTATTTAGTCGATTTTTTGAGGGAAAAGCTATAGAACACTTAATTGGAACAGGTGTGAAAACAGAGTATTTTAATGATGATAAATTAGGTCGGGTATTAGACGAACTTTATCGCAAAGGGTTAAATGAGATTTTCATGTCTGTAGTCTTAGAAGCAGTGAAAATTTATGAGCTAGAAACAAGTACAGTCCATTTAGATTCAAGTTCATTTCATGTTCATGGAGATTATCAGACACTTGAGGATAAATCTGAAGAAGATTTAGAGGCAAAAACTCTCAAAATTACTTATGGATATTCCAGAGATAAACGACCTGATTTAAAACAATTTATAATGGATTTAATTTGTACAAACGATGGAGATGTACCATTGTGGATGAGAATTGGGTCGGGAAATGAATCTGACCAAAAACAATTTGTGCAAGCCATTAAAGATTTCAAAAATCAGTTAAATTTTGACAGTTTAATGGTGGCAGATAGTGCTTTATATACTCAATAAAATCTACAGTTACTAACAAATATTAAATGGTTAAGCCGAGTCCCGGTTCGTATAAAAGCAGCTCATAAGCTAGTTCAAGTAATAGATGGATTGCATTTGAATCCTAGTCATATTAAAGGATATAGCTATCAAGAACTATCAAAAACTTATGGGGGGATTCCACAGAGATGGTTAATCGTTGAAAGTCAAATACGCCGAGAATCGGATTTGAAAAACCTAGAGAAAAAAATCCAGAAAGAACGAGCTGAAGTTGACAAAAAACTGCGCACCTTAAAATCTGAAAAGTTTGCTTGTATACCAGATGCAGAAACAGCAACAAGAAAACTGTTAAAAAAGTTTTTATATCACGAAGTTAAACAAATTAATGTTCAATTTGTAGAGTCGAAATCTGATACATATTTTCCTTATAAAGTCCAAGTTGAAGTGGGCTTAAGAGAGTCAAAAATAGAACTAGAAACAAAACGAGCAGGCCGATTTATATTAGCAACAAATGTTTTGGATAAGATGGAACTAACTACAGAAGAAATGTTGTCTAAATATAAGGGACAACAATCTGTTGAGAGAGGTTTTAGGTTTCTCAAAGATCCCCTATTTTTAACTGATAGTGTCTTCCTGAAATCACCCCATAGAATCGAAGCTTTGGGGTTAATTATGGGCTTATGTTTATTGGTTTATAGTTTAGGCCAGCGTCAACTGCGTCAAACTTTAAACCAAACTAAATCTACTGTAAAAAATCAATTAGGTCGTCCTACTAATAGACCGACATTACGTTGGATATTTCAATGTTTTCAGTCGATTCA
The DNA here is from genome assembly GCF_050015995.1 of Dapis brunnea BLCC-M229. NCBI lineage: Bacteria > Bacillati > Cyanobacteriota > Cyanophyceae > Oscillatoriales > Microcoleaceae > Dapis > Dapis brunnea. Next base: position 15,129 of record NZ_JBNHEP010000126.1, read on the forward strand.
TTTATTGATTAATTCTGGAGTTAAGAGCATATCTAATTTAACTCCAGAACGTTTAGAATTATTAAAGTTTTTTCCTCCAAGTTGTCAAAGATACTATCTGCTCAATTGAGAAACTTGAGACCAAAACAGGTAAAGCGCTAAAATAATCAACAATTGAATAATACTGTAAAATGAAAGCACTTGGCAATTATTAAAAACGGAGTAGTCAGGTGATAGGGGGACTTTTGCTATTTTTGAATTGGTCTATTCGTGAGTTCTGGAAACTAATACCATTCTATTGATTTGCGTTGGCGGAGCCTAGCGGCAGCTATATCGCTTCCTACCCCATACTATAAGTCTAAATACTTACTCAAGTTTTCCCCTCTTTATGTACTACATTTTGTCGTGCGGAATGTGGGATAAAAGCGATCCCTATTTCCTTTCGTTTAATGCAGGTAAGTTGTTGACTATTTTGACTGTTTGTGAACTGTCCCGACGCTGAGGCAAGCGTACAGCGTAGGCTTCCTACCCAGAGACCAGCGTAGTAGTAGATTTCTTACGTCCTCTATTACTAAGACTTACGGTCTGGCGATAGGCTTTATCCCGCGTCCCACAGGTCAAAATTCGTAGTCCCTCGTCTCTGAGGTTGATGGCAGCATTGATATCCCTTTCGTGTGTTGTTTGGCAGTTTTCACAAGTCCACTGTCTAACATCAAGAGGTAAACTTCCAACTTGATTTAAGCAAACATGGCAAGTTTTAGAACTGGGAAAAAACCTATCAACCTCTTGATAAACCTTACCTTCATTTTCTGCCTTATACTTCAGCATAGTCATAAATATTCCCCATCCAACTTGTCCTATCGCTTTAGCTAGACAATGATTTTTCATCATTCCTTTGACATTCAGATTTTCAACTACTATGACTTGGTTTTCGTCAACTATCCTACGCGATAGTTTGTGCAGAAAATCTTCACGACAGTTAACAATTTTGCGATGAACTTTAGCAACTTTCTTTCTGGCTTTGTTGCGGTTCTTAGAGCCTTTTTCCTTTCTAGATAATTGCTGCTGCTTTTGTTTTAAATTCTTCTCATATTTAGTTAAAAATCTAGGATTTTCAAACTTAGAACCATCACTGGTAATACAGAAATAGGTCAAGCCAACGTCAATTCCTATTGCTTTGCCATCAGTGCGTTCTGCTGGTTTTTCTTAGCTATCCTCAAACAATACAGAAGCGAAATACTGATTGCAACTATTTTTAGATACAGTAACAGTTTTGATTTTACCCTGAATAGGTCTATGGATAATAGCTTTAACTTCTCCTATTTTTGGAAGTTTTAAGCTGTTTTTAAGAACTGTAACATTTTGAGGATATTGAATAGACTGCTTGCCATTTTTTGATTTAAACCTAGGGTATTTAGTTCGTTTCTCAAAGAAATTATTCAAGGCAATACCTAGGGTGTGTCATCAATTAAAGGGATTGACAAAATTGGTATTGTATGCTCTAGAACGATAGCGATCGCTATGCCAATAAAATGATTGAGGCTACCAAATAAATTCCCCATTTTTTGGGAATCTTTAATACTCCGGGAAAAAGCAACCGCCCGTTTCATCGGGTAATTATCTTCTATTTCCTCCCCAGTCGCATCCTTAAGTAAACGTTTTGATAAACCATTCCAACAACCAACAATTTTTACCGCATCATCCAAATTTAATTCATTATTTGCATCAGCTAACTGTTGTTGAAAAGTTGCACTAACAAACTTTTCATCAACTGCCAAAACCATCACCTTATAATCAGTTAATAAACCCGTACTAACCGCTTCACCAAAACCCAAACGATGAAATTCTTGACCGTAAATATCCAAATCATCCATCGAACATAAAAAAGCATCATTTTCCCTAGCTTGAACTTTAGTATCATCGCTAAAAATTTTCGGAGTAGCTGTCATGTACAGCCGTTTTTTAGCCTTAATAAAATCTTGATTATGAACTTTCACAAAATAAGATTCATCCGTTCCAGCAATAGTTACTCCCGTAGTTCTATGTGCCTCATCACAAATGATTAAATCTAATTCTGGTAAACCAATTTTTTGAGCTTCCGATATTGCTTGAATAGATTGATAAGTAGAGAAAATAACAGTTAAATATCCCCCTAAATCCCCCTTAGTAAGGGGGACTTTCTTTTTCTCCCCCCTTTTAAAGGGTACTTTTTCTCTTTCTTCCTCCCCTCTTTTCAAAGCCACTTTTTCTCTTTCTTCCTCCCCCCTTTCAAAGGGGGGTTGGGGGGGATTAAAACTATGATAAGACTCAATAATATCTTGAGCATTAGTTGTAGGAGGAAAAGCCAAATCATTAACAGTAATATCAGCAGTATCATCACTTTGAGACTTCCTCTTATTTTTCCCAACTTTAGTATCAGAACAAACCGCAATACTATGAAAATCAATCTCACTTTCTGCCGTCCATTCCCTGAAAGTTTGAGAAAGTAAAGAAATAGAAGGAACCAAAAATAGAATCAAATTATTTTCTCTAGGAAACTGTTCAGCTATTTTCAAAGAAGTAAAAGTTTTACCAGTACCACAAGCCATAATTAACTTGCCTCTATCCGCAGTTTCAAAACCAGTAAGAACTTTTTCTACAGCTATTTCCTGATGTCGTCTGATTTGTTTTTTAGGTTTAAGCTCTAAATAATCGGGATTCTTAAAACTGTATTTATCCCAATCAATAGGACTATTCGCTAAATCATAAATAGTAGCCCGAACAACAGGAATTTGTTGATTTTTTAAAGCAGCTTCCGCATTTTTACTCCAGTTATTAGCAGTATAAATAATCATCCGTTTTTTAAATAAATTTGTTCCTGAAGCGGTAAAAAACGAATCTATATCTGATTTTTCTAAAGTATGGTCTGGAGAATAACACTTACATTGAATCGCACAATAATCCCCAGTATCCCGTACTAATCCCACCAAATCAATACCAGTATCAGGCATATTTCCCCGTTTTGGAAAATCCATCCATAACCAAACTTCGCTAAAATACTTTTTATAAGTAGGATCGGTTTTGAGGTAAGCTAACATTAATCCTTCAAATCTATCACCTAATTCACGCTCAGAACGGGAAATTTCTCTATATTGCTTTAATACTTTGAATATTGAGGAGTTGGACTTGGAATTACTCATATCTACACCAGTGTAGCTTTTAATCCTAAACCCTACTATTTTAATCTTCTTTCCTGGAGCAAAGCCAATGTTTAGCAAACTTTTTAAGATTTGCTATAAAATTGTTTGATAAACAAAAAATACAGATTAATCTCTAGTCCCAGTTTGAACAAAGAGACATCTTTGCTGATAACTGATAACTAATTTATCTAACATCTACCTAATTTTTATATTCAATTTTACTTAAAAAAAATGCTGAATAATTACACTTTTATTTATCTACATGGATTTGCATCTAGCCCCAGATCTAACAAAGCTATATATTTGCGCGATCGCTTCGCTGAAGTTAACATTAAGCTCAAAATTCTTGACTTAAATCAAGATGACTTTTTTCACCTAACTCTCAGTAGACAAATACATCAAGTTGAGTCAGAAATTAAAAATAAATCTACACCAATAATATTAATTGGTTCTAGCTTTGGTGGTTTAACATCTACTTTTTTAGCAGAAAGAAACCTCAATATTAAAGCAATAATTTTACTCGCACCAGCCTTTAATTTTTTCTCCCATTTGCGAAAAAGTTTTGGAGAAGAAAAATTACAAAAATGGGGGGAAAGAGGAAATTACTGGATATATCATTATGGAGAAAAAGGTTATTCGCTTTTGAGCTATGATTTTATAATAGATTTGATGAAATATCAGGATGAAAAATTACAGCGTGCCTTACCAACTTTAATTTTTCATGGTTTAAATGATGGTACAATTCCGATTCAAGCTAGCCGAGAATTTGCCGTTAAACGCCCTTGGGTAGAGTTAATAGAACTTGATAGTGACCATACTTTAAGAAATATTATGCCAACAATTTGGGAAGAAATTAATCAATTTTTTCAGTAAGATTTTAGTCACATAAATAATTAAGATAAGCTTATAAATGTTCTCAGAATCAAAAAATATTAACTATTATCAAGAATATATCAGTAATGAACTAAGAAAGAACTATGCAAACTTTAGCTGTTGATATTGGTGGCAGTGGTATTAAAGTAATAGCCTTAAATGAATTAGGAGAAGCAACCACAGAACGTAGTCGTGTAGAAACACCAAACCCGGCAAAACCAGCACCAATATTAACAGAGATTGTATCTTTAGCAGCAAAACAAGGAGAATTTGACAGAGTATCCGTAGGTTTTCCTGGTGTAGTCATGGGTGGGATTATTACAACAGCAGTAAATTTAGATCCTGACTGGGTAGGACTAGATTTGGCAGCAGTGCTATCAGAAAGGTTAGGAAAACCTGTACGAGTTGCTAATGATGCTGATATTCAAGGATTAGGAACAATTGAAGGCAAAGGAGTAGAATTGGTACTAACCTTGGGTACTGGTTTTGGTTCAGCATTGTTTGTCGAAGGGAAATTAGTGCCTAATTTGGAAATGGGTCATCATCCATTTCGCAAAGGAGAAACTTATGAGGAACAATTAGGAAGAGCTGCATTAGATGACGTTGGTAAAAAAAAGTGGAATGAACGCTTAGAAAAAGCGATCGCTACTCTAAAACATCTATTTAATTGCGATTATATTTATCTAGGTGGAGGTAATACCAAAAAAATTACATTTGATTTACCACAAAATGTCAAAATAGTGCCAAATGTGAATGGTTTATTAGGTGGTATTGCTTTGTGGCGAGATTAAACTCAGAACAATTAATGGGGCAGGTAATGGATGCAATAGCAACCTCAATCTTGATGATTCAGCCTACCCCTACTCTATATATTCATAATTGCTCTTATTAACTAAAAAAGCTTTCAATCTAGGCTTATTAATTCTCTATTTATACCAAAATTAAAATTGAGATAATCATCACCTAAACGTAAAGATTGATTTATCTTAACCCTTAATGCAGAGAATGGAGAGATTTATCAAGTTCCATTCTTTGTTTAGCTTGATTTAAAAAGTAACCGCTCATCATTGCAGAAACCAGAAGTTGACCAAGGTTTTCTCGGTTAGTAGTTATTGCTGTAGAAAAATGTTCGGGTGGTAAATGTCCCAACATTCCTCTTAAATTTTGTTCCATAATTTGAGCTACTTCTGGATCTGGTTTAGAAAGTTGAGCAACAGTTTCTGGATTCATAGATTGAACATATTGCCATAGTAAATTACTACTATTTGATTGGTCGGCAAAATTTTCAGAAGAATTTCCGGGAAGATTATTCATAATATTTAGCTCGGATAATTAGAGTGATTTAACATTAGTTATATATTAACAAGATATTTTCCAATTACTCTAGTCAGTGCAACCGAACTTTCAGAGACGGACTTTTCTACAAAGTGTTAAAGGAAATTTCTAATTTTACTTTGTACTCAAGATATAAAAAAGTTGCTAGTCCTTTGATAATTGTGACTTATTGTGGAAGTAGAGAATAGTTCAATAATGAACAATTAATAATTAATAATTAATTATTACCTTTCCTTAAAACGGATAGGATTGACCAAAATAATTTTTTTTCTTCTCTTGGTCGATTTAGATATGGCATTTAGCGCTCCGCACAACACACGTTTCGGCTGTCGCCGACATGAAAAACGCTGCGCGACATGAAAAACGTAGTTGTGCGCTAGCTAAACAACCGCTTTTTGTCCTTCAAAGGAGAGGCTTTAGACCTTAATTATTCGGTAATACGAAAAAACTCAAATTTGCTGCTTTTAAAGGAAGAGTATTTTCTGATCTAATTGATTTTTTTCAGAAGCTTACTACTTGTACACTACTACTAAAAAGTAAGGTTGAATCTACTGTAAATACTGAAACTCAGTCATAGATTACTTTTGACTTTTGACTTTTGACTTTTGACTTGCCTGTAGCGCTGTAGACTGGGTATGTAGAGATGGAAAAAAATCCCATGAAAAAATCATCTAAAGCTAAAGGTCGCCTGGTTTGGAATCATTCAACTCATATTGATGGCTTAATTCCAATTTTAGAGAAACTAACCCAACATCAGGGTATTGAAACTGTTACTCCAGGAGTTATCAGTAGGTCTAGAAGTCATATTCCCCAGATGAAGCTCAAAGTATCAGTACCTATTCGGGGTGGTTTTAAACTTATTGCTAGACAAGGAAAAACGGTACAAGAAGTATTTATGTTGACCAGTTTAGCTCAAGAAGATTTAGAAGAGGCGATCGCTCAAATCTTAGCCAAATAAATATATCTCTGTGTCCGATTTTTGGTAGATGTATTTGGAAAAGCTATTCATAAAAGCCTACATTTTCCCACCATAAGTGTAGGCTCTTATATTTTTTCTGACAATTACTACACCTTGGAGGATTAAATTTTGACTTCTATCTTATTCACTGGAGAGTACAAAGTTCTGCTAAAAAACGATTTGCTTATCTGACTGAAAGTCTTACTGGAAAGGGCTTACAGCACCTACAGGTATGAATGGATAGTTTCTAAGCTTGAGTTGCTGAAAGCCTTAGCTAGCAATAGTTATTCAAAGAACTTCGCACTGTCTAGTTATTCAACTTCGATAATTTCACTTTTAAACCATCACGAGGATGAGGTGTAGGTACTGCAACTAAACTTAAGTCTTGTTCGGGCAAAAGTTCCCATTGATAACCACGCAACAACATTACTGCAAAAATTTTCATCTCCAACCGAGCAAACTGTTTACCTAAAAATTCTCGCATTCCACTACCAAAGGGAATATAACCAAATACTTTTTGTTTATCTACAGCATTTTCTAGTGCAAAACGTTCGGGGTCTTAACATACTTCTACAAAATCAGGACTTAGGCAAAGACACTATATATAGTGAATCAAAACTATAACGTTTTATATATGTAGTGTTGTGTTGAGAATTCAGGCATTGCATAACTCCTGAAAATTGAATTAATTAATTAATTAAGATGCAAAAATACTCATATTTTCAATTTCTGTTTTTCATTATCTTGAATTAGCCATCATTACGGGGGCGAGTATCTAAACTTGAATGTTATATCTAAAATTAGTGATAATACTTATTTTTGAGTATAAATTTATTCACTTATTTTAGTTTAATGGTCTCTAGAATTTTAGTAAAGTAGTTATTTTACTTAGGTAAGGTGAATAAGATTAAAGATTTGATGAAGGTTTTAGTTTATACTTGACGCGGGGGGGGGGGGTAGAGCTATAAGATGAAATTGTTGTTGAAATAAACACAAGAACAACAAATTGTCGTAATTTACAGAAATAACACACACCAATGAATATTAAATCAATTCAAACTATAAGTAAGGCTAGCTATAATCTCTGCTCAATGGTACTAGCTACTGCTGCTGCTAGTGCAGTATCTATATTTGGTACTGTTAGTCAAGCACAAGCGAATAACTCATCCTCTACAGATACCTCAGAGCCTGTTCGTGTTATTAGCATAAAGTTTGTGGATATAGAGCCAGTCACCATTTTCCCAATAATACTTAATCCTATTCCAGTTAATCCAGTCATTCCAATCATTCCAGTTACTCCTGAAACTCCATTAGAAATACCTGGTGGTAGCACCGGGCAGTCAGGGAACCACGTTGATACCCCAGAGCCAAGTCTAATATTAGGTTTTATTGCAGTTGGTGGGTTAATGCTAGGAAGTGCAGGAAAGGCTAAAAACTAAAACTCGAAAAAGCTTAGGGAATGAGGTGAGAGAAAAATTCCTCTTCTGTTCTCTCCTCTCACTTCATATCTATAGTCATTCCAGTTAAAATTGAGACAAGATTTTCTTGCCTTGAAAGAGTTTCAGTTAAAAAAGTGCTCCACTCTTATTCAGAATGACTATAGTACGAAAACTTAGAGCAATATTTGTTAACAAATAGGCAAAAATCTCTCCATAGTCAGACTAAAAAGATAATTTTAGTAATATGATATCCGGAGAATAAATGATAAAAAAATTTTGGTTTGTAGAATTGCTCTAGCCCATGAAATAGCTATCTTATAGCAATTATAAAAAACTTTGCTATACTTATAATTTATATTTCTAAATACTATTTATTGACGTGATGTAACTCTTGAATAATATTTGTTATTTTCATGGTTATTTTAGCAATTTCCCAGTGTATCATTACTTTTACTTTTGATAAATTTTATTAGGGCTAAAGCCTTAATACAAGCTTTAATTATAACTATTCAATCGGACATGATATAAGTTATTTCAATTGCATCAATTTCTTGAATTAACAATTAACAAAAATGTCGGCAGAATTATCCACCTAAAAAGATGATTGAAACACCCATATTTGAGGTGGAGATACAGCAAATTTTGGAGAAATGATGTACAGAGTCAATGATAAAAATATTGTAGTGCGGGCATCTTGCCCGGGATGGGTGTACCTCATAACAACGGAAAGCGCTGTAAATGCCGAGCAAAATATATAAAACATCAGCCTAATTTTAGTTGGTCAGAATCTCCAGCTAGTGTTTAGTTGTAAAAGTTAGTAATATTATTTTTTTCTCAATTTCCTTAAGTTTCAAGCTTTTTTCTTGGCTCAATAAGTATATTAATTTATACAATTAGACACTAGAAATTTAATTTCTAGCTTCTGACTTATGATTTATTCAATAATCAACACCTAAAAATTAAACTTCTTCCTTCTTCCTTCTTCCTTCCTTCTTCAATAAGCCCAATTATCTTGCCACTTTACATTTCCCTCTTCAGCTAACAACCACTGTCGAGAAACCAAATTTTCTCGCTTCGGAATATCTGTCTCATTCCCATATTCATCTCGATAAACAATTGCATACTTATAAGCAATTACTTTTCCTGCACTTTCATTAAAGGGAATTTCATTAAACCAAGTATTAGAATTAATATACTCTAACTGGTAAGCTTTACTAATATTCCAATTTCCCAACTCTGGGCAATCTCCCGTTACTACTACTATCTCACCATGATTAGTTGAAATACCATTTAACTGCGCTCGGACAATAACATTTCCCTTAACACGATTACCCAAATAATTAATCACAATCATATCTTGTACACCCAGTTCTAGATTATGTAGAGCGCCATCTTTTACCTCAAAAAAGCGCTTCGTTAAACTGCAAATATATTCCCCGTCTTCTAAATCTGTTTCTACCCGATCTATTGTCACTGAATTACCTCGATTAATTGCGACAAAACAACGATAATCTCGATAACGTCGCGCATAACAATAAACATCCTCAGTCACATATTTTGCCCACTGACTTCCCAGAGAAACAGCAGGATTAACTCGACGTACTTTTGATAATAATTGAATATCCTGATAAATAGGTGTATCTATATCCCACTTTTCCATCATCGGGCGATTATAAGGTTCTTCTCCACCATCAGTATCATTATAAAGATATTGCTCGCTACCATAATAAATGCAGGGAATACCACGAGAAGTCATAATTAAATTAATAGCTAACCTCAAAATTCCTGGGTCAGAATTCAAATTTTGAAATCTCGGCATATCGTGATTATCAACAAAAGTCACCAGTTCAGTAGCGCTATTATAAACATTATCTTGGTCTAGTAATTCTTGAATAATATGAAATCCTCCCGGTTCACATTTTCCCAGAGTGCGTCTAATAGCAATACAAAAACCAAAGTCTAACATTGACATTCCAGACTTATTGGCAAATTCCACCGATGGAGCATCATAAGGTCCGCTAAAAATCCATTCCCCAAAAATAAATACTGATGGTTTGTGGCTTTTAATATCAGCATAAAATTCTTGCCAAAACCATAATGGCATATGTTTAATTGTATCTATTCGTAGAGCATCAACTCCTCTATCCAACCATAACTTTATTGCTGATTTTATATATTCTCTATAGTCAGGATTATTCTCATTAAAATCTGCCAATCCTCCCAACTCTTTGTTTTCAACTTGCCATTTATCATCCCAATCTTCTACTTCACCATAATGATGATACCAGTCATTAATATCATTATGAAAATCAGCAATTAAAACTCCATCATCAAAGAGTTGACCTTTCTTTCCTCCTGCATCTGGGCTACTGTGATTACAGACAATATCTAAAATTATTTTTATCCCCAAATTATGAGCTGCTGCTACTAATTTGTCAAAAACAGTCTCCTGATTTTTTACTAAAGAAAGCTCATCATCTTTATCTACTAAACGAGGATTTAGGCGTTTAAAATCCTTCGCCCAGTAGCCATGAATTGGAGCCATTTCAAATAATTCTTCTTCTATTTGTTCAAATAAAGGAGTCATCCAAATAGCAGTAACTCCCATTTTTTTGAGATAGTCAAGTTTATCAATTATTCCCTGTAAATCTCCACCCCAATATAAACCCCATTTTTCTTTATTGGGGTCGTATAATTTAGGGTTAGGACCTTCATTATTATTGGGGTCGCCATCAAAAAAACGGTCTACTATGATAAAGTAAATTGTTTCTTGGCGAAACTCAATCGAGCGAGTAAATAGAAATTCAAAATCACTATTAATATTAGATTCACTACTAGATGTTTGGCTTGTAGAATTTATTGGCATCCTTGACTTTTCTCCAGTTAAAATAATCTATACTTCATTAGTTTTGTAGAAATTCTATCTGAAATTGTACAATTAACCAGAGAATAGTTTGCTTTTAGATTTTTGTCCTTAAATTTTGTTTTTTTTGTAATTGCTCATATTTAGGACTTACACAGAAACCGGGTTGATCGACGAAATTTCGTCAGAGGGAAAAACAATTAGGACTTACGCACAGACGCTATATATAGTAGATATTCTGGATTAAAACTATAACGTTTTAGTATATTTAGTGTTTATAACTCATATAGCAATCCTATCTGATTTGTAAAATTTATCCAGAAATATTCTTGCTGTATCTAAGTTTCAAGCCGATTACTGTTCACGAATGATTTAGGATTGCTATATCGAACGAAAAAATTTCTTCAGAGAGAAAAACGATTATGACTTAGGCAAAGATACTATATATAGTAGATATTCTGGATTAAAACTATAACGTTTTAGTATATGTAGTGTTTATAACTC
>NZ_JBNHEP010000127.1:0-41423 GCF_050015995.1 Dapis brunnea BLCC-M229
ACTTCCCTCTAGATTTAGCAGCAGTAGAAGCTCCTGCTATCAAGGGTTAATTTTTAACTAATTTTTTAATTAATAAAAAGCTCTCCATCTGGAGGGCTTTTTTTTTTAAAAAAAAGAATAAAAAAATCACAAAGACTATGATAAATCAGCTTATTAGTTTATTTTTAGTGGTTATATTTTTGTTTTCCACTCCTAGTGTGAGTTTTGCCCAAAATAATATTAATAACCTTGATAACCTTCCACCAGAAAAAGTTCAAGAATTAATTTCGATTCGATACAGTATTACTACTATTGAGGAACTAGAAAACAGGGGTCTACTTTCAGAAACCCAGGCAATAACAGAAACAAAAAGTTACTTGAAAAAATCTCAACTTATAGTTGGGGAAAAGTTAAGCTTAGAACAGATTATACAATTAACTAATAACTACGAAATAGTTACACCGGGAAGCCAAACAAACATAATTCAAAAAATCGCTGGTTTTGTGACTTTTACAAATATCATCTTGACTTCAGCAGCAATTTTACTTGTTTTGGCAGTAGCTTCATTAGCTTCTCTATATTTAATTCCTATTCTAATGCTAATTCCAGATTGGGGTTATGAAATTATTATTTACTTAGTTTGTTTTGGTGCTATTGTTGGGGGAAATTTTGTTACAGGAATAGGAGAATTTATTGCTTTTCCTGGTTGCTTGGGGTTAATTGGCGCTATTAGTTTCAGTCACTATCTGCATAGAAAATTTTTCCAAAAGCTTGTTGATGAGAAAAACAGTTATCCTTATTATCTTGATAGTTTCATTCTGTTTATCATTTGGGCGATTGCTGCTATTATTTATCAAAGTTCTCTCCTGGGTTTTATTGCTATTATTGCTTTGGAGACCTGCCTAGGTTTTTCTGTAGTTATTACACCTCTTTGTTACATGATTGGTTTTACCGAAAGGGATGTAATTTCCAGGGCGATGTCTGCTTCTTTAATTTTATTAACTTTATATGTTAGTGCTGAAATAGCAAATTTTGAACTTCCCTATATCGGAATTTTTTCTACAGGAGTTTTATTTGTTGGTACTTTTGTTTATTTTGTGGGAACTTTAATTGTTTCTAGCAAATGGTATGATTATGGGAAGTTTAATATAAATCGTTATCTCTGGTTACAATTTTTGACGATAGGATCGGGTGTTACTGCACTTTATATTGGTTCAGTTTGGCAAGTTTTATTATTACAAAGAATTGGCGGTACATTCTTTTTCTTGTATCTGATTGAAAAATATTTTGAATTGCCTTGGCATGAAAAATTATGGGCTTGGGCAACTTTAGGTTTGGCGGTTATTTTGTATTTATCTGCTTTAGTAGCTAAAAAATATCCAGAATATTTTTTCTTAGTAAATTAAAATTTAGAAAAGAAGGAATAATTAAGAACTAAGAAGGTAAATACCGATCTTCAATAATTAATAATTAAAAAGACATCTCCTGTAAAATATTTTTATCGGCCTTATTATTCGTAACATTCTTTTTTCAAAATGGTATAAGAGAGCTGATATTTTAGCAATGTAAAGAATATAGGTTGAATTTTGCCTACCTGCTTAATAAATACTGGATTTTAATGCCTATTTATTAAAATCAAACCGCTTAAACTGTAAATATATTCTTGCTTTCTTCCAGTTTAGTGAGGTTAAATATTAGGAAGTTGCTAATAACTACTTCTAAGAATTCTCCAATAATTTCTCAACAAACTTAATATAAGCATTATTAATTTTGCTGAATCACCAATTGATCGAGGCGCTTAAAAATACTTACAACAGTATATAAATCCTCCTTATTATCTATAGAAAATAAACGAGATAATCCATATTGGGTAATATCTATTTTAAGTAGTTTTACCAATCTAAACTCACTACCATTTGTCACAAATCCAAAAGCAGGTTGTTCGAGTTCTGAAGAATTTAACATATAAGCTAATATTTGAGGAATTCCAACATTTAATGAATATTCAACCCGTTTTGCTTCAATTACTAAGACCCAAAATTGAGGAGTATAAACCAATATATCAATTTTACCTGTAACGATAGTTCCTTCATCTTCGGAAGTAATTTTTATCTGTTTTTCAGCAAATAGAAAAAATGGTTCGCGATAAAAACCTGCTGCCTTCAATAAAGGTGATAATACCACTATTTTCACTAGAGGTTCTAATATCGGACGTTTAGAAAGACGTAAATAATCTACTTTTACCTGTGCTAATTATTGTTTTTCTAAATCTGTCAATTCTGGTAAATTTTCTTGCCACTCTGGGAAAAAAGTTGGTTCGTCTGTGCGTTTTAAACCAAAATTTTCTTCTAAAGAATATAGGTCTATTTGGCTAGCTGGTATTGTTTGAAGCATAATGTTTTTTTTGATTATTTTTTTATCTTATCTCAATCGATTTTTTACGGCTAATAGGAAAAAAATTGTATTATGACTGTGGAACTTATTTACACCTTTTCATGTTGCATTTCGATACGGGATATCTAAAATAAAAACTCACTATTAACAAAGGCTTAATCTTTTATTTTCTCAAAATTATTGAGTCATTAACCCCGCCTTGATTGGCGAAATGTTCTTGGAGGGTTGCTCAAAATTCCCCTGACAAAAATAACTTCTGAATCCTGAATTATGACTTCGTTAAAGATACACTATATCAACCATTTTTTTAATATCCACTAGCAGCCATATCAAATTCATAAATATAGTCAGCTCTTTCAATTTTTGTAGTGTAATTTCCATCAGGATATAGAGTCAGCAATCTTAATCCGGGTGGCTTTTTATCTAGAACAAATTCGGAATTTTCTGGTTCAAATTGAATACAAGTAGAGGGAGTTGTTAAATAACGAACACCATTTATTTCTGTTTCAAATTCTTGATGAACATGACCAGACAAAACAATTTTTACCTGTGGATAACGATTAATTATATTTAATAATGATTCCGGTTCATGTAAAATAATTCTATCCATCCATTCTGAGTTTATTTTTACAGGAGGATGATGTAAGGCAATTAAAACTGGTTTGTTTCCTATTATTTTTAGTTGAGATTCTAACCATTCGAGATTTTCTGAGGAAACTTGACCGTACACACATCCAGGCACATTGGTATTTAGCAATAAAAAGTACCACCCACCTATTTCAAAAGATTTTTTGGAACAAATAGGGCCACAATTTAGCTCCTGTTCCATAATAGGTAAACGGTCATGGTTTCCTGCTATCCAATAAGTAGGAATGTTCAGGGGAGTAAGTAAGGATGCTAGACGTTGGTATGATTCGGGGGTTTCATCTTGGGAAATGTCCCCAGTGAGTAGCAGCACATCTGGCTGGGGTTGTAATTGTCCCAGTTTCTCTAAAACTTTAAGAAAAGAGGTTTCGGTGGGAACTCCATACATTTCTCCCTGAGTGGGGTCTGCAAATAGATGGGTGTCGGTAATTTGGGCGACAATGACAGGAAATTTCGAAATCATGGTCAATCAGAAAGTTTTGATATATAAGGATGAGAATCTTAAAGATAGCTTTAAATATTTGTCCATAGTGCAATCAAAAACAAGACCATAAGTGATTTAGATCGCATTCATTCTTTGAGGCTTGCTATATTTCCTTGGATAGTGTATAGTAATGTATATGAGTAAAAATGGCGGCATAGCCAAGTGGTAAGGCAGGGGTCTGCAAAATCCTTATCCCCAGTTCGAATCTGGGTGCCGCCTTTGATTTTAATTATAACTTATTAATTTTGCTTGACCAAAAAATTCAGGTCAATAACCTCTCCTTTTAAGAGGATAAAAAATAAACTCAAGTATTTAATCAGAACTGATAACTGGAATGACCTTTGATTAAGGTCTTTTTTTGTTGTTAATTTGTTTGGCTATTTTAATGCTGCTTTGAGAGCGTGCCAGCTTAATAAAACACATTTAATTCTGATGGGAAACTGAGAGACTCCTTGAAAGATATTTAGTTTTGGTAAGTTATCTGAAAGACTAATTTCTCCTTTGAGCATTTGGCGGAATTTTTCGATTATTTCTAAGGCTTCTTCTACAGTTTTTCCTGACAATGTTTCTGCCATTAAATCTGCTGAAGCGATGGTTAATGCACAACCTTTTCCTTGAAATTTTATATCTTCTATAATCTGATTTGTTTGGTTAAATTTTATTGTTAATTCGATACGATCGCCACAGATAGGATTATTTCCTAGTTGTTGTTGATGTATGGGGTTAGTTTTGCCTTGGTTTTGTGGGTTTTTAGCACGTTCGAGAATAGTTTTATATTGAAGGTTACGAAGATGATTTTGGGTATTCATAATTATTAAGGGAACAGGGAACAGGGAACAGGGAACAGGGAACAGGGAATAATACCAATATTATAAATGTTTGCTACATTTTCTTGAGTAGGGAAGTGGGGGGAGGTAGGGACGTTGCATGCAACGTCTGTACACATAATAATAATTAATACCAAACTTCGCGAGCTTGAGAAACGTTATAACAATAATAAAGTAGCACAAAGTAATTCCATATCACAAGTTTGTTAATTGTTGATAATCAGCAAAGGTATCAATATCTATTTCTCCTTTGGGAAAATCAACAGTTGCAACTTGGTAAGAATAATTTTTGATGATTTGTTTAGCACCTTTGGCTGTTTTTAAGTTGAGCATTTCTGGAAAAAATTTAGCACTAAATAAAGCTGGAACTCCGAAAGTAGCAGCATATTCACAAGCAACTATTGCCTTACCTGTTAAATAATAAACATCAATAATTTTTTTGATAAGTTGAGTAGAAACAAAAGGTTGGTCACATAGCATTAATAGTACAGCTTCTAGATTTTCTTGAGTTGCTTTGAGGTTATTAATACCAAGTTTTATTGAACTGTTCATTCCCTCTTGCCAATCACAATTTTTGACAATTTTTACAGGAAAATTGCTAATTTCAGGAAATATTAAATCGGCATAAGCACCCAAAACTACAACTATTGGCGCACAATCAGAATTAACAGCAATTTCCACAGTATTAAAAATGAAACTATGCTCTTGATAAATTAACAATTGTTTGGGCTGACCTAAACGAGTTGAAGCGCCAGCGGCTAAAATTATAATTCCGATAGATTTATTCATTATTTGAGGACATCTAGCTTGAAAATGTGGGTTAAAAAAGCTAACCCCCCGACCCCCTTCCCTACAAGGGAAGGGGGAGAAATATTCTCCCCTCTCCTTCTAAGAGAGGGGTCGGGGGAGAGGTCTTCCGGGTTGCTCAAACTTACCGAAACAATTAAACAATTAAACAATTAAATAATTAGATAATTCAGGTTTAAAGCCTGCCCTTTCAAGGGAAAAAAATAAATTTTTTCCTTTTAGTCAATCCTCTCCCTTTTAGGAAGAGGTAATTATCCATTATCCATTATCCATTATCCATTAATGAACCACCATTTTAGTCTAGACACGCTAATTTTCACTGTGAATTGGTAGTTGACGGTGACGTAAAAAACCTGCGGAACGGTTAGTTATAACTGCTTGAATTTCGGCGATAATTGCTAAAGCAATTTCTTGGGGATTATCGGCACCAATATCTAGACCGACTGGAGCATATAAACGTTTTTTGTATTGCTGATCTATGGGAATTTCTCCTAATAATTTTTCGGTTCTTCTGCGGGGTCCGAGTATTCCTAAATAACGCAACGGTAAAGGTAAAATATTTTGGAGAATTGTCAAATCATAAAGATAGTTATGAGTCATTACAACTGCCACAGTTTTTTCATCTAAAATTACTGATTTTGGGAGTTTTTCATATTCGGAAATAATTATAGAATCAGCTTCGGGAAATTTGGTGGAAGTGGCATAAGCAGGGCGACGGTCTAATACTGTGACTGACCATCCTAATTGTTTGGCAAAATATACTATGGGTATGGCATCGTGACCAGCACCAAATATTACTAGAGATAGGGGTGGATGAATGACTTCTATAAAGGCTTCTATATTATTAGTAGATATGTGAAATGATTTACCCGATAGTTGAGCATTTTTTCCATGATTTAGTAGTAGTTGAACGAGAGAAGAATCAGTTATTTTAGTAGTAAAATTACCATCTGGGGATAACATTAAGTGATGGTGTTCTATAGCTTGACTTTTAAATATTGTGACTAATACTCCCGGTTGTCTATCCCGAAGACAGTCGGCAAGAAATGACATTAAAATTGTTCCACTTTCACCAAATAAAGGTTCGATAAAAATATCAACTATTCCCTGACAACCCATCCCTAAACCCCACAAAATATCTGCTTCGGAGGTAGTGTCGTAGGAGACCAAGCGAGATTTTTTAGAATTCATTACCTCTTGCGCTTGCTCTAAAACGTCACCTTCGAGACAACCACCACTGAGGGAACCGACCATTTCACCTTTGGAAGTCATTAACATTCGCGCTCCTGGTCGGCGATATGTGGAACCTACTACTTTGACAACGGTGGCAACAGCGATGGTTTCTCCAGAATTTTTGAGTTTGTTGTAGGTTCTAATAATGTCTTGTAATTCTTTCATATTAGGGAGTAGGGAGTAGGGAGTAGGTAGGGACGTTGCATGCAACGTCCCTACAGAGTCAGGAAGATACCTGCGCTACATCTGACTTCATTTTAGATAGCTAACTTTAGCCCATGCAGCAATAATATTACCTAACCATTGAATTTTGTCATAAGACTGATAGGCAAGAAGATGATAATCTTGATGGGTAGTTTTGATTAATAAACCCCATGATGAGAATCTATTTCCTTTAAAACCGCTAGTTTTAATTTGTTGTATATATTGAATTTTTGAGCGCCTAATTTCTTGTTTTTTTTCTTTAAAAGTACCTAATTTTTCATTGAAAACTAGGCAGTCAAATCTCAAATCAAAGCTTGCTTGTGCCAGAAAAAAATATAGGATTATATAGACTTGATTAAAAATTTTAGCAGCAAAAAAATACATCACTAAAGGAATAAAGAAAAATATAAAAGTTAAAATACTGATTAAATAATCTTGAATCAGGATAAATGAAGTTATCAGTAATGTAGCAATAAAAATACAGAATAGTATCCAAGCTAAAAGGCAAATAATTGCGAATGTAAGTAAGTATCTCATGCCATTTGGACGGTAAACTAATAGAAGTTCACTGTTAGGAGAGTAGAATATTCTAAACCCTTTCGGAGGTGGAATAATTGGTAACATATATAGAAGCAAAGATAATTAAGGAAGTAAGTCAAAACTCAAAATTAACAGAAGTTGATAATTTTTTTATCGTAATTGATTGACTTTTAGTAAATATCTATCTTAAGGCTAGAGCAATACTACGAACTTTAATTGTAACTATTCAACCGAACATAGTTTTATTTGTATAATTTTTTTTTAATTGGTATTAATTTTCGGAAAATAAAATATTCTTGTAGGGACGTTCTATGGAATAACCCTACTGGACCGACAGCTAAAATGGTGCATTAGAAAATGGGGGGATGGGGTGATGGGGAGATGGGGTGATGGGGTGCGAGACGAAAAAAGCTAATGCACTATTTTAGCTGTGTCAGTCTACTACTGGACTGTTTCAGCTAAAACAGTGCATTAGGGAGTAGGGGAGTAGGGGAGTAGGGGAGTGGGGGAGTAGGGGAGAAAGATTGTTGTTGGGTTTCGTCCCTCAACCCAACCTACATCTATTGCAACATTTAAGATGAAACAGTCTACTACCAATTTTGCTGTTCCCTATTCTCTATTTTAATAATTTATCTGGAGTAATAGGTAAATCTCTGATACGTTTACCTGTGGCATGATAAACAGCATTAGCGATCGCTGCTGCTACACCCACTACAGAAAGTTCCCCAATACCCTTAGTACCCAAAGCATTAACATAGGGATCTTCCTCCTCTACGAACTGCACCTGAATATCTGGCACATCTAACTGCACGGGTATCAAATAATCAGAAAGATTATGATTGAGAATGCGACCGTAGTGGGGAGACATTACTGTATGTTCCATCAATGCCATACCAATACCCCAAGTAATACCCCCGATCATTTGACTGCGGGCAGTTTTAGCATTAAGAATACGCCCAGCACCGTAGACTCCAACACATCGCGCTACTCGAACTTCTCCCAATAGTCGGTCTACTCGCACTTCTACAAAAACTGCCCCAAAAGAATGTTTGGCATATTCTTGTTTCTTCTGTTTCGATGCGTTGTCACCAACCGCTTCAATATTTTCCCAACCATGACGAGTGAGAATTTCCTGATAACTTTCTCCCACTGTAGAATTATTTTGCCACAATAATTTCCCTGAATCAAAAATTATCTCCTCTAGTTTTGCCTGATAAAGTGGAGAGTCTGAGTCAGAAATTGCCATCTCTAATATTTTATTCCGAGCGTTCATTGCTGCTGCTTGTACTGCCGAACCCACACTACTCGCTGTCGTCGAATTTCCTGTTCTTGGAGCTTTAGGTAAATTTGTGTCACCGAGTTTAAATTCCACCTGTTCCAGAGATACCCCTAAAACCTCTGCTGCCACTTGTGTCATTACAGTGTAAGTGCCAGTACCTAAGTCGTGGCTTCCACTTTCGACTAAAATTTTCCCACTATTATATATTGTCACCTTAGCAGTGGCAGGTCTACTACCTGCCGGAAAAGTCGCGCTTGCCATTCCCCAACCGATGAGATGATCGCCGTTACTCATAGAAGCAGGTTTGGGGTTCCGATGTTTCCAACCAAATATTTCTGCTCCTTGCTGATAACATTCTTTCAGAGATTTACTCGACCAAGGATGTCCGGTAGCAGGGTCTATATCTGCATGGTTGCGGAGGCGGACTTCTATGGGGTCTAATTCCAAAGCATAACTCAGTTCATCCATTGCTGACTCTAGGGCAAACATTCCCGGTGCTTCCCCTGGTGCCCGCATAAAAGTGGGAGTACAAGCATTGATAATACCAATTTTGTAATTGGTGTCCAGGTTGGGGCAAGCATACATCATCTTTGTTGCCATCGTGACGGGTTCGGCAAATTCGTCAAATGGTGAGGTGATGGTTTCGCCGATGTGTTTGATGAGTGTAAGTTTGCCTGCTGTAGTTGCGCCAAGGGTCAGATGTTGGCGAGTGGGAGCGCGATATCCAACAGAAGTATACATCTGGGCGCGGGTAAGTGTGAGTTTAACGGGATGCTGAACATAACGCGCTGCCAGAGTAGTAAGGATGGTGTGAGACCAAACAAGTGCTTTACAACCGAACCCACCACCGAGAAATTCAGAAATAACCCGGACGTTTTCTGGAGGAATGTCGAATACTTTGGCGATCGCCTGTTGTGTAGAGGAAACTCCTTGAGTTGTATCGTAGAGGGTGAGGCGGTCATCTTCCCAAACTGCTAGAGTTGCTGAAGGTTCGATGGGGTTATGATTTTCCATCGGGGTGCTGTAGGTTTGTTCGACTAATACTTCTGCTTGGGAACGTCCAGAGTCAATGTCGCCCCTGAATATGTGAGCGGGTAACATTCCACCAAAAATCTTTTCTGGTTTATATCCTTGTTTAAGTGCTTCATCTATATCTATAGTTGGTTGTTCAATTTTATATTCGACTTTAACCAAGGTAGCTGCATATTGAGCTTGCTCTAAAGTTTCTGCAACTACTATTCCAATGTGCTGCCCCTGATAATAAATATTTTCATCGTGGAGAACAGGAAGACTTTGCCCACCAGGGAAAAATTTAATTTGATTAAATTTGGGAACGTTACGGTGGGTAATAACTGCTAAGACTCCAGGTGCAGTTTCTGCTGCGGTAGTTTCCAGTTTTGTAATTTTACCTTTGGCAATGGTACTTTCTATTAATACACCGTATGTCAAATTTTCAATTGGGATATCGGCAGTGTAACGTGCGCCACCCGTAACTTTAAGTTTTCCATCTACGCGGTTAATTGGTTTTCCGATAACTTTGTTCATGTTTGCTGTTGAAAAATTTGAGTTTAAGGTGAGGTAGAAACCGGGTTTTTAGAGCAGGGTAATGATTTTTAAATTACCAGGGAAATAAACCCGGTTTCTTGGTTGTTTTTTAGTGTAGGAGTGAGACAGAAAGCGGGTTTCTCCATAAAAGCTCCTGATTTGAAAATCACCAGGGAGAAAAACCTGGTTTCTTGGTTGGTTTTTAGTTTATATCAAAATCCGGATAATTACTATACCCAAGTCATTGCGACTGGAACGGAGTGGAAGGAAGCAATCTCAGGGTTCTAGGAGATTGCTTCCTATCGTCGCAATGACGACTGTTCAAAATTTGATATTAGACGTGAGGCAGAAACCGGGTTTCTCGACAAAAGCTCCTGATTTAAAAATCACCAGGGTGAAAAACCCGGTTTCTTGGGGAAAAAGGAACTGAGACAGAAACCGGGTTTTTCGAGAAAGGCGTGATTTAAAAATCATCAGGGTGAAAAACCGGGTTTCTTAATTTGGGAAAACTGCAGTTGAAATTGCCCGAATAATAGCACGTTTAGCTAATTCAATTTTGAATTGATTATATTCTAAAGGTTTTGCTCCTACTAAAGCTGCTTCTGCTGCAGTAGTAAAAGTCGCCTCATCTATCGCTTTTCCTTGCAAAACCATTTCTGCTTCCTGGCAACGCCAAGGTTTTGTACCTACTCCCCCTAATGCTAGTCGGGCAGATTTAATTATGTCTTTCTCAACTTCCAGAGCAATAGCGACAGAGACCAGGGCAAATTCATAATTGGCGCGATCGCGAACTTTTAAATAATGGGAGTTACTAAACCAGGAAACATGAGGTACTTCCACTGCGACTATTAACTCCCCATGCTCTAAAACATTTTCTTGATGGGGCGTATCTTCAGGCAATAGATAAAAGTCATTGAGCGGCACTCAACGTTGTACAGTTGTACCATGAAGACAAAGCACCGCATCCAAGGCGACCAAAGCTACCGCCAAATCTGAAGGATGAGTGGCAATGCAACTTTCACTCGTACCCAAAATAGCGTGCATTCTATTGTAACCATCAATAGCAGGGCAACTCGTACCTGCGTTCCGACGGTTGCAAGGAAAAACCGGGTCGCGAAAATAATTACAGCGTACCCGTTGCAATAAATTTCCGCCCACTGTTGCCATATTCCGCAGTTGGGGAGAAGCACTTTCTAATATTGCCTGTGAAATGACAGGATAGGAATTTTTTACGGTTGGATAACGGGCGACATCGCTCAATTTTGCCAAAGCACCTATACGAATTTTGTTGTCAGCATCGACTTCTACTTCTGCCAGGGGTAGAGAGTTGATATCTACAACTTGCTTAGGTGTTTGTACCCCATCTTTAATTAAACCTATTAAGTCAGTACCGCCAGCAATAAAAGATATGGCTGCATCTTGAGCAACTGTGGTTATAGCTGTATTTCCTTCTTGAACTCTCGTATAACTAAATGGCTGCATTTTCTGTTTCCTCTGCTACTTCACGAACTGCTGCAACAATATGATGATAAGCACCACAACGACAGAGGTTGCCACTCATACCTTCCCGAATTTCTGTATCTGACTTTGGTTGTGTTTCTGCTAGTAAACCAACAGCAGAAACTATTTGACCAGAAGTACAATAACCACATTGAAAAGCATCATGCTCAATGAAAGCTTTTTGCATTGGGTGAAGTTGTTCATTTTCTGCCAAACCTTCAATAGTAATAATTGATTTGCCCATTTGCATCACTGCCAAGGTCATGCAAGAATTTATCCGCTTCCCATCTACTAATACGGTGCAAGCTCCACATTCGCCGCGATCGCATCCTTTTTTTGTGCCTGTTAAACCTAAATATTCTCGCAGTGCATCTAACAGTGTCACGCGAGGTTCTATATTTAATTGATGTTGCACTCCATTGATTTTTAATGTTAATGCTATTTTTTCTTTTTCTAACATTTGAATAATCTCGAAAATTAGATAATTAGACTATTAATTTATAATATCATAGCTGGGAATTTTGGTAAATTTATATGATATATAAACTGCGTTTGGATATCAATTATAGCAATTTTTATACTGGTAAAATAAAAAAATCGTATTTTTTAAGAAATAAGGAATTGATAAAAAAGTTTTTGTTTGTAGTAGGGCTTTAGCCCGAAGATAGATAGGGCTGAAGCCCTACTACAAACTTTAATTATAACTCTTCAACCAGAGATAATATTATGCATAAACCTGGTTTGTCAGCATAATTTCGTGACTGGAAATAATCAGGACAATTTCACTTTAAAAATATCACAAATAGTTTCAAACTTTAAATGTGAAATAATTTCCTGAAATTACTCTATAGTCAAAGTTTCTATCCTATAAAATATTATTTTTTACTTGTTACTTCCGTGAAACGGTATTAGTAATAAAAAAAGATTATGACTACTTTATACTGTTTAATTTTTGACAGAAAAACAGTTTCTAACCACAAGACCTTAATTGAGTTAAGAACAAAACTATTTCATCAATAGCAGTTCTCAAATCTTTGGTTTCTAAATCAGATTGATTAACAATAATACTAAAAACTAAAGGCTGAAAATTCCTAGGCTGAATATATCCTGCCAAACCAGAAACTCCACTAATTGTTCCTGTTTTGGCTTGCACATTTCCTTCTGCAAAACTATTTCTAAAACGCCGACTTAATGTACCACTGACTCCAGCCACAGGCAAAGAATTTCTATAAATATTTGCCCAGGGAGAATTAGCCATAATTCTGAGAGTTTGTACCAAAGCCTCCGGACTAACTAAATTATGACGAGACAACCCTGAACCATCATTTAATCTAAAACTATTGGGAGTAACTCCTAATCTAGTTAAAATTACTTTTACCTCCTCCAAACTTTTTGCCAAAGTCTGATTATCGGATTTTTTCTTAGGAACTAATCTACTCCTAACTCCCAGTTGACGTAATAAAGTTTCTGCATAAACATTATTACTTTTTCTATTTACTTCTTCTATTAATTCTCCCACAGTGGGAGACTCAACAAAAGCTAATTCAGTCAAGTTTAAATTAGAGGTTGTTTGTGAATTTTTTACTATTCGAGAAACCCTAATTCCTTCTGACTCTAAAACTTGACGAAATTTATTTAAAAAATTATCCACAGGTTCCACAACTGCCACATAAACAGGTTCTGATGCCGAGCCAATTCGGAGTTGCCCAGATATACGAATTATTGGTTGAATAAAATCTCGCCCTACTTCCACAAATTCTTTTTCATTCTTTGCTACAGTCAGCGAATTATTTTCAATTTGCCATTCTTTGCTTTCTGCCGGATTAACAAAAGTAACTTTTAAAGGCTGACCTAAACCTTGGGGAGACAAAACTAAATCTATAGCATTTTGATTAAATATTAAACTATTAATTGGTGCGCCATAACCAGCTTGAACATCTTCCCATTCCCAATTAGGATTAACTATCATTCCCTGAAAGTAACTATCATCAGCAATTAGTCGATCGATATTTTCTATGCCTTGTTGTTTTAGTTGTTCAGCTAAACTTTTCAGTTGAGTTTCTGTAAAACTAGGGTCGCCTCTTCCCACAACATAGATATTGCCTTTTCCATCACCATAAATAGAAGTTCTAATTCTAAATTGAGGTCTAAGTTGTTGTAATGCTGCTGCAGTTGTTAATAGTTTAGCTGTAGAAGCAGGAATAAAATAATATTCAGCATCTCGGCTATAAATTGTAGTTTTGCTAGATAAAGTTTCGACTAAAATTCCCCACCGAGACCGATTAAAAATTGGGCGATTAATTACAGCATCAATAGCATTAGTTAGTTCCGCCGGACAAATTTCTTTAGTGGTTTCTTGACTAAGTGCTATTAATGGATTGAAAAATAATACAATGAAAGTAATTGTAATTTGTTTGAGGTAAAGTTTAAACATTGGCTATTGACTAAAAATAGATTATGAGAGAAAATAGAATTGGACTTGGTTTAAGTAGCTGGTCGTTGCAGTTATTTTGTGGATTTCAAAGTAGTTTTAATTTTACTAATTATTTATGCCAACCTACTTAAAGTTAACTTTGATTATTGAGAAGTGGGTAGAGGTTTATTAAATAATTGATAATTGATAATTACCTCTTCCTTTTAGGGAGAGGACTGAATAATTTGAGAAGTCATTTATCCCCCTAAATCCCCCTTAATAAGGGGTACTTGACCTTGTATCCCCCCCTTTTGAAGGGGGGCTAGGGGGGATCTAAAAAGGATTTAGCTTGGGGTTTTGGTAAGTTTATAGCAGGATAAATTTATGAGTATAGCAACTGATAAAAAAATTTTCACAGATGAAGAATTCAGAGGATTATCAGAAGATAGTGGTCATTATGAATTAATTAATGGAGAAGTTGTTGAAATGGGAAATTCAGGAATGGAACATGGCAATATTACTGCTTATCTATGTGGTTTAATAGAGTTATATTCTCGTCCTAAAAAATTAGGTGTAACTTGCGACTCTAGTACAGCCTTTAGTTTAAAATCAGGAAATAAACGTTCTCCAGATATTTCTTTTGTTTCTAAAGACCGTTTATTGGGATTAAAGCGATTACCTAAAGGTTATTTTCAGGGGGCTCCTGATTTGGCAGTGGAGGTAATTTCTCCTAATAATACATTTGAGGAACTGCATCAAAAAATTGTTGAATATTTTGAAAATGGCTGTCGGTTAGTTTGGGTAATTAATCCTGATGAAAAATCAATCTTAGTTTATCATAAACCAGAGCCGGATAAATTATTACAAATTACTGATAATTTAGATGGAGAAGATATTTTACCAGGTTTTACATTAGCAATTTCCGACTTATTTATAGAGTGGGATTTTTAGATTTAGCGTTGCTGAATTTTTATATGAGTAGGGTAGGCAAATTTTGACCTATCTATTCTTTCAATATGTAATTGATATTTGCTTAACCAAAATAAGTAATATAGCAAAAAACATAAATTTTTTAGAGTTGTTATAATTTCAAAAAAACTATAGACAACTATGAATCAAAAAACAACTCGACGTAACTTGATAATGACCAGTATTGCTGTTACAGGTGGCATCATCGGTGGTGCTGCCATGAATAAACAGACTCAGACAAAAGTAGCATCTGTAGAGATACCCACTACATCCACAATACCAGAACGAATATTAGGCAAAACAGGTGTCAAAGTGCCACTTTTAGGTTTAGGAGGAGCAGGAAGAACACCTGTAGGTAACAGTGGGCAAGAAAAAGAGGCTATGGCAATAATTGAGGCTGCTCTGTCTTTAGGAATTAGATATTTTGATACTGCTGCTAGTTACGGTGCAAGTGAGGAACATTTCGGGAAAGTTTTGCCTGCTTATAGAAAGGATATATTTTTGGCAAGTAAAACAGGTAGACGCGATCGCGATGGAGCATGGCGAGAATTGGAGCGATCGCTAAAACGGTTAAATACTGATTATCTTGACTCGTGGCAGTTCCATCATGTTTCATTCATGGAAACTTTAGACGAAATTTTCGGTTCCCAAGGTGCTATTAAAGCGATGGAGGAGGCGAAGGAACAAGGGATAGTTAAGTTTGCTGGAATTACAGGTCATCACGAACCCGATGTTATTGCCGAAGGGTTGCGTCGTTATCCGTTTGATACCACTCTAGTTACTATTAATGCTGCTGATCAACATCATCCTCGACCTTTTGCTCCTACCGTATTGCCAGTAGCGCAACAAAAAAATGTGGGTGTTATTGGGATGAAAATACCTGCTTACGGTAGGTTACTGAAACCGGGAGTTTTGAATATGCAAGAGGCAATGGGATATGTGTTGTCGTTAGCGGGAGTGCATTGTTGTATTGTGGCTACCGAGTCGGTGGAGATGTTGCAGTCGAATGTTAGGGTTGCTCAAGAGTTTCAGCCACTAACTCAGCAAGATATGGGAGCGATCGAGCAAAAAACAGCAAATGTTTGGCAGGAGAATACTTTCTTCCGTGCTTGGACTTGAAACAGTTCCCTCGCTTTGGGATAGAGATTTCCTGCTTCTCGCTTTTTGCACTGATAGTTGGACTAATTTAATGTAATATACAAAATTAATTACCTAAATTTGTAGAATGAGCGGTCCTATTATATTAACTCCTGAAGATATTGCTCTATACCGAGAGCAATTTTCTCAAAATAACCAAGAAGAAGCCCTCTCTGCTCTTGATGTGATTGAAGAAGAGAATGGAAATTTAAGGTGAAACTGGGATCTATATCTTTAATTTGATTTAGTACCTCATCTAATTCCTGCTGTGATTTTTCTAACTCTTGCTGTAGGCGTTTTTGTGAAGTTTCTAATGGTCGTCGAGCCTGGACTCCTGATTTGCCTGAAATTGCTGAACGCTGCTCTATAACTATCTGTAATTGTCTTTCCAGTGATGGTATGTTTCGTCGCAGTCGATCTAGCTCGGCGATCGTTTCTTGAGGAAAGTTACCTTTAGGATAGAGTTCGCGCTTGAAAAGGAGTTCTACTAGGGTACGAGCTTTGCTGCGTTCCGCTGTTTCTACTGCTTTATCCCATTGCTCTAGATTGATGTATGCTTGCACCTGATTTTGATAAACCTGTATTGCTTGTGCTATAATTTCCTCGCGGCGATCGTCAGTGGTTGCCCAACTGCGACTAGCTTCTACTGCTTTTATAGCTTTTTCATAACTGTCGGCGGCGAGTTCCCAGTTTTGGTTGTCAAAATATAGGTCGCCTAAGTTGCCAGTAGTTTGGAAATAGTCGATAGGGTTTGCTTCTAGGGTGCGCACCAGTAAAGCTTGTTGGAATGCAGCAATGGCAGATTCCAGATTTTGGGCTTTGTCTCCCCTTATTCTGTTATCGTAGGCAACCCCGAGATTATTTTGAGTCATTGCCCAGTCGATAGGGAAATCAGTTTGGGTGTACACCAACAAAGCTTGTTGGAATGCAGCAATGGCAGATTCCAGATTTTGGGCTTTATCTCCTGTTATTCGGTCCCAGTAGGCAAGGCCGAGATTATTTTGAGTGGTTGCCCATTGGATAGGGAAGTCAGTTTTGTTGCGCACCAATAAAGCATTTTGGAATGCAGCAATGGCAGATTCCAGATTTTGGGCTTTATCTCCTGTTATTCGGTCCCAGTAGGCAAGGCCGAGATTATTTTGAGTCATTGCCCATTGGATAGGGAAGTCAGTTTGGGTGTAAACTAGCAAAGCTTGTTGGAGTAAAGCAATGGCAAATTCAATATTCTTGGCTTTGTCTCCCCTTATTCTATCTCTGTAGACAGCGCCGAGATTATTTTGAATGCCTGCCCAATTTTTCCGATGACTCTCATAGGTAAAGACTTTTAGCACTACTTCATAACCTGAAATGCTAATTTCCATGTTATTTGCTTTGTTGCCCACAGGAAATTGGGCAATGAGGTGACTGAACTTAAGAATATCTATAGCAATGTTTTCTACTCTATCTGCTTCCACTTCAGAAAATTTAGTAGTTGCCCAGTTTCGCAATAGATCGGCAAAGATATTGTCAAGTTTATCTAAGTTTTGTTCTAGGAGTGGATAAACTACTTTCGAGTCACCCTTGCTTTCTACCGTTGCCCGCAATACCTTCATCAAGAATTTTGTATAGTCTTGGTATGCTAGCTGACTTGCTATATTCAGTAAAAATTTAGCACGATCTTGATTACCCGCTGATGCCAACTTCTCTGCTTCTTGGAACATTGTTTGCCAGAACCCAGAATCTATTAATTCCTGATGATTATTCAGAATTTTGTTTAGTTCTTGCACACTCTCACGATTAAGTAGTAAGGTGTTAATCAGATTCAGATAAGCTTGAATTCGTTGTTCATCCATATTTTTAAGTCAAAAGTAAGATTTTGAAGTGAAAAGTTAAAAGTCCAACAGACAAGGATTTTGCCACGGATGCACGGATTATTTTTTGGGGCAAGTTTAGTGTTGTTCCCTATAGACACCATTCCCAAATTGCCAATCTACTAACTCAAAAATAACCATAATGTTAGATTACAAAAACTCGACTTTTCCAATCATATCTTCAGGTTCCAATACTTCCCAAATTAGAATTAACCCGCGTAAAATTTCACCAATTGAACGACTTCCCTTAATACAATAAGCAATTCCACTATGTGAAAAACCAGCATAATGCAGTCGCAAAAAATCTCTATCCTGAGTAAAAATAACCCGATTTTGATTAGCAGCAAATCTCAATTGTTCTTCATCTGAAAGAGAAATTAAATTCGTCTCAGAAGTAGTAGTTACATCAATATTTCTTCGTCTTAAACCATCAGCTATTGCATTGGGAGCATTTTCATCCAGATGAAATTTAATCTTTTGCACCATGACTTTCTCTTAATTTTTTTGCCACTAAAGAAGGAGTTTCAGCTTGCTTTACTCTAGCAAATTCTTCATCCTCCAAAATTTGTTGTCTAATCTCTTCTAAATGATCGTGATAATAAGTCAAAGCAGCATAAACATCAGCCAAAGTAATACTAGGATATTGAGACACAATTTCATCTGGAGAAAGCCCCATTTTTTCATGGCAAATAACAATATCTTCTACTCTAATTCGATGCCCAGCAATCCGAGGTTTTCCACCACAAATTCCTGGAGTAATTTCAATGTGTTCTGTAATTGTAAATGTTTTAGACATAACTAATTTTGAAATACAAATATATAGATATATTTTAACAGACAAAAGTTTATTTAAGGAATATTCAGAGATTTTTTTACAGCTTCTTGTACCAAGACAAAAATTTCTGATGGTAAGTCTCCTATTTTTTTGTGAAAAACTGAATTGCTAACTGTAGCAATTTTATCTGCCCTAATCAATGAAGTCTTTTTTAAACCTGTTTGTAAAAAATTAGAATTTTCTTCTGACATTAATACCCAATTTTTTGGTAAGTTACTGTTAGTAATTTTCGAGAATATACCTAAAATAATAACTTCTTCTCTATGAACTGCTAAAATTAGTGCAAGTCTAACTTTTGTAGAAGTTAAATCGCTAAAAGGGAAGCGAACTAACCAAATTTATTGAGGTTTAGGATTCGACATCATAAATATCTTCTTCTGGTTCGTTCCACTCTGAAAAACCTGTTTCTGCTAGTTGCATCATGGTGATAGTTTCTAGTCTTTCCTCAAGTTCTTCTATGAGGGTTATTTGTTCTCGAATAGGTAACTGAAATATCAGAGTTTTTATTTCTTCTATAGTCGGATTTGAAGTCATTTTTAAGTACAATTATTATGCTTAAATTATTAAATAGAAATAGACTTATTTAGATTTTCACATATTATTAGCGATATAGCTGCTGCTAGGCTTCGCCTTTTCCTGACGGAATGCTCCGCAAACATATCGCGCTCGCTATAAGTTTCATGTCGGCGACAGCCGAAAACGCTCCCTAGATTTGACATTCTAATATGGCTACTAAATTAGTTCCATATCTAACACAAATCCAGGCAAAATATCTTCACCAAATAATGTTTGAGGTGCATCTAATATTTCTGCCTTTTTACCAACACGATAAATTTCTACTTGCCGACTTTTTCGATTAATTAACCAACCCAAACGCATCCCATTTTCCAGATATTCTTGCATTTTTTCTCTAGTCTCAGATAAACTGTCCGAAGGCGACATTAATTCAATTAAAAAATCAGGACAAAGAGGTAAAAACTTAGTTCTTTCTTCAGGAGTTAAATTATTCCATTTTTCCATTGTTATCCAGGAAGCATCGGGAGAACGAGTAGCACCATTAGGCAACTTAAAACCACCAGATGAGTCAAAAGCTACTCCTAATTTAGTTCGTCGATTCCAACTTCCCAAATCAATATAAATTTCAAAATTACTCCTGCTAGTTTCTCCCCCGGTCGGCGACATAATAATTAAATCTCCTTTAGTATTTCGTTCAAATCTTAAATCCCGGTTTTTTTGACATAGTTGAAAAAATTGTTCGTCTGTCATTTCAATTACTGAATTAAGCTCAATCGTATAATTGGTCATTTTTCCTCCTTTTGACTTTAAGTTAATTACCAAATTAGTTCCATATCTAACACAAATCCAGGCAAAACATCTTCACCAAATAATGTTTGAGGTGCATCTAATATTTCTACCTCCTTACCAACACGATAAACTTCTACTTGCCGATTTTGTCGATTAATTAACCAACCCAAACGCATCCCATTTTCCAGATATTCTTGCATTTTTTCTCTAGTCTCAGATAAACTGTCCGAAGGCGACATTAATTCAATTAAAAAATCAGGACAAAGAGGTAAAAACTTAGTTCTTTCTTCAGGAGTTAAATTATTCCATTTTTCCATTGTTATCCAGGAAGCATCGGGAGAACGAGTAGCACCATTAGGCAACTTAAAACCACCAGATGAGTCAAAAGCTACTCCTAATTTAGTTCGTCGATTCCAACTTCCCAAATCAATATAAATTTCAAAATTACTCCTGCTAGTTTCTCCCCCGGTCGGCGACATAATAATTAAATCTCCTTTAGTATTTCGTTCAAATCTTAAATCCCGGTTTTTTTGACATAGTTGAAAAAATTGTTCGTCTGTCATTTCAATTACTGAATTAAGCTCAATCGTATAATTGGTCATTTTTCCTCCTTTTGACTTTAAGTTAATTACCAAATTAGTTCCATATCTAACACAAATCCAGGCAAAACATCTTCACCAAATAATGTTTGAGGTGCATCTAATATTTCTACCTCCTTACCAACACGATAAACTTCTACTTGCCGATTTTGTCGATTAATTAACCAACCCAAACGCATCCCATTTTCCAGATATTCTTGCATTTTTTCTCTAGTCTCAGATAAACTGTCCGAAGGCGACATTAATTCAATTAAAAAATCAGGACAAAGAGGTAAAAACTTAGTTCTTTCTTCAGGAGTTAAATTATTCCATTTTTCCATTGTTATCCAGGAAGCATCGGGAGAACGAGTAGCACCATTAGGCAACTTAAAACCACCAGATGAGTCAAAAGCTACTCCTAATTTAGTTCGTCGATTCCAACTTCCCAAATCAATATAAATTTCAAAATTACTCCTGCTAGTTTCTCCCCCGGTCGGCGACATAATAATTAAATCTCCTTTAGTATTTCGTTCAAATCTTAAATCCCGGTTTTTTTGACATAGTTGAAAAAATTGTTCGTCTGTCATTTCAATTACTGAATTAAGCTCAATCGTATAATTGGTCATTTTTCCTCCTTTTGACTTTAAGCTAATTACCAAGTAAGCATTCAGCAGTTAGCTAAAGTCCTATTTAGATTTTAACATATAGCGATACGGATTATTTTTTTTGTTATAGTAACTCTGGCGATCAAGCATCACTTTTTTCAAGTTCCTTTCTAACTATCTTTCCATTTCCCGAAGGCGATCGCTTTAATTTTAGCACTACTAAAAATTATCCAAAAATAAAGTCAAACTTCCGCAAA
The DNA here is from genome assembly GCF_050015995.1 of Dapis brunnea BLCC-M229. Lineage (NCBI taxonomy): Bacteria > Bacillati > Cyanobacteriota > Cyanophyceae > Oscillatoriales > Microcoleaceae > Dapis > Dapis brunnea. The sequence goes on from NZ_JBNHEP010000127.1 coordinate 21,387, forward strand.
TTAAAACCATTCCCAAGGCATATATATAGATAGTTGTTCTTTGAGCCATAGACCATATTTCACGATAACTAAGTTTATGGTTTTGAATCATAATAAAAGCAGGAGGAGCAAAAATAAAAGGTAATATTCGACTCAATAATAAGCGGATAAAAAAGTTAATACTCCACAGTCTTTTACCAAGAATATCTTGATTATATTGCCAAGGAAAAGCAGTTTGACTCAAACGTATTAAAGGCTTCATATCTGGAGAACGTAAAGACTCAAATAATGGCAAAGCATCAGAGATAATATCATTAGTTTGAGCAAGTGCTTGATTAAATATAAACACATCTTCCAAAGCTGAATTTACACCTTGCCCAATATCAGGAGGAAAACAATGTATCGAATCTCCTAATAAAACTATTCCAGCAGAATTATCTGTATTTGCTAATAAGTAATGTAAGCCAGAACAATATTGAGGGATAGGAAAATATCCACCTTCACTTTTAGCAAAACGCTCTTTTTCTTCTGGTAAAACTATTTCATTTATCGGCAATTGTGGAAAAGCTTTCTCAAAAAAATCAGACAATTTTTCACTATCTGGTAATTTCCAAATTTCATGTTCTGGTCGTCTAATAATATTTGCTGTTCTTGGTTCGTTGGGGTCAGCAAAAGGTAATATTCCTAGAGATAGGGAATGTTGAGAATCTGAAAATGCTCCACGAATAGCATAAGCCATTGTACAAACTGCCTGTTCAGAATTATTATGGTCTAAGGGAAAGTTAGGCCGTAAAGTCAAAACTTTGTATTTTAAACCAGAACTTGCAGAGGGAAAAAACTGCATTTTAAATTTATCTGTTCCAGAATTATCCCACTTATCTAAAGTTTGCCTAACTAGAGAATTAATTCCATCACAACCAACTAACAAATCTGGCTGAAATTCATAATTAGTTAAATCATTTATTCCTTGGGCAATAATTGTTAATTTTCCATCCTTGTTGTTAATCTCCAGACATTTTGTATTAAATAAAGTCGTAATCTGATTTTGCCAATTTTCCTCAATCTCTTGAAAAAGTAACTTTAGAAAAACTCGACGTTGAAGCCAGTAAGCGGTTTTTCTATTAGGGTCTACTATGGGTAATTTTGAAGTTTTACGATTACCATCAGCCTTAATTTCTGTCAGGTAAAATTCTGTATTTGGCACGCTAACTTTTGCTAATTTTTCATTTAAACCCAATAGTTCGGTAAATTTTTGACCCCGCCCATCAATTAAATAATGGAATGATTTATCAGGTTCATAAAAATCTGCAGCCGGTCGCTTTTCTAATACTGTAATTTTATGCCAACCACGTTTAGCTAACATTAATGCCGTGGTAAAACCAGCCGGACCTCCACCGATAATAACTGCGTTTTGGTTGATTTTTTTTGTTTCTGTAGACATAGTTTTTAGGTAAGTATTCAGCCGTTAATTATTAGCTATGAGTTATATATAATCCGAGTAATCAATTATCATATAACTAAGAACATCAAAAGTCAAAAGTAAGAAAAAAACAAAGGATTTAAGCCACAAAAATTATTTAAGAGTATTTATAGTCATCTCTATCTTCATGGGTTAGGAGCAAATGCGATATTAACAAAACAGGATATTTTTGCTTGTATGAGCTATGCTGCTGAACGGGAACAAAAAACTTTAATAGTACCCAAACGAAACGTAAGCATTCAGCTATTAGCAGTCAGCTCGAGCGCTTTTCCTGGGTCATGCTGCGCCAAAAGATGCATGAAAATAATAACTTACTAAGTTTAGCTGATGACCTTTTTCGTGCCGGACTTTTTATTCTTCTTGGAGAGTAATTCCTCCTTCTAGCTGTTAGCGTTAGCGAAGCTCCTCTGCAAGAGGCAGCTCCTCTGCAAGAGGCAGCTCCTCTGCAAGAGGCAGCTCTTCTGTTAGCGCAGCTCCTCCGCAGGAGGCTAGCTGTTAGCTGACGGCTGAATGCTTACAACGAAACTTTGATTAGACCATAATTTATCGCCTGATTTACTGTCACGTTTAGCTGATATTTATCCACAATCAAGTCATCTTTATCTTTTATAATTAGACCAAGCTAGTGATCGAGATGTATGGCAATATGCTCGTGATAATGAATATATTATTGTTACTAAAGATGCTGATTTTTCTGATTTGGTAATTTTGCTTGGTTTTCCACCTAAGTTAATCTGGATAAGAGTAGGAAATTGCACAACATCTGAAATTGAGATACTTTTACGTTCTCGGTATGATGATATTGTAGCTTTGAGTCAAGATGCCAGTAATTCAGTTTTAATATAGAATTAAAACAGAAGGTAAGGAAGTAAAAAATGTCATTAAAATCAACATATATTACAATCCTTTAAACCCACAAATAAAAGTTAGTCAATCTTTCCCCATAACGACTACAAATAGCCTTATAATTCTTGAATTTCCTCCAATAAAAAGATGAAACAGATGCCCGTTATTTAATTAAATTACCATTATAAAAAAGACGAAATTTTTAGTAACGCAAGTCAAAAAAATGTTAGAAAATTATCAGCAAGAGGGAGAATGACAAGAATTACAAACTTGTTAAGCAAATGCTAGTTAATGTTAGATGAATTTCACTCACTATATATTTGCCCACCTAAAACCTAAACTCAATATATCAGGTGGATAAATGTTATAGGAGCAATCACAAACTTCTATTGTTTCAAGTTTTCCTATCCTAATAACTATTACTTATTTCATAGTAACATGGTTCAGTAGAACCTACCATGATAAATTTTAACAAAAAGTATGTTTAAGTAATATTTCAGTTTCTATTTTTACCTCTAGTCACTTATCTAATGTAGCTAAATATATTACTAATACCCTGTCCCTACTATCCAAAAAAATTGATGCCTTTTAACAATTCAATGTCTTTTACAAAAATTATAAGTATTTTTGAGAAATGAACACAACCACTATGTTATAATGAATAGGATCGGAATTGTTCATTTGGGTGTTATATTAAGTAAGTAGGAAGTAATAGTAGTAACATTAATGTTCTCTTTGCTTCAAATAGACTGTTTGTTTACTTGAGAGGAATAATAATAGTGTTAACACAACCATTGTTAAAGACTAAGAATTTTCTGAGAAATGTGAGAAATTTCCAGAAGATACCTAATTGGTATTGGGTAGAGAAAATTCCTGAGTTCAATATGAGTTTTAATGATGTAGAGGTTGAACGTGGTTCGGATAAATTATTTCTCAAACCCTTGGGAATATATGTTGAAAAGGAAAAATATGATTTTCTGCTGACGAGAAAAGCATTAAATAGAGCAAAATTTCTCAAGAAAAAATTAAATGGTAAGTTTTCTATAGGCGCAAATGATGAATTGATTTTAGAAGTTGAGGGAATCAAAGTCAATATTCAAACTGAGGAAGAACTTTCTATTATTTGGGAAATTTATTGGTTGGGAATTTATAATTTTATCTACGAAAAACCTGTAGTTATGCTAGATATTGGTATGAATACAGGATTGGCCAGCCTGTATTTTGCCAGGCAGGAAAATGTCAAATCAGTATGGAGTTACGAACCTTTTAAAGTTACTTACGATCAAGCATTGCATAACTTTGATTTAAACCCAGAAATTGCCCATAAAATTAAACCATTTAGTTATGGAATTGCTGCTGAAGAAAAGACAGTAACAGTTGAATTTGATAATGAATTAAGGGGAAGTATTGGAGTTGAAGGAGTTACAGAAGGTCGAAAAAAAATTCTGGAAAATCAATCTTTACCGACAGAAGAAATTAGTCTAAAACCTATCAGTGAAGAGCTAAGTTCAATAATTTCTCAGCACCCAGATATGGATATTATTGCTAAGATTGACTGTGAAGGTTCTGAGTATGAAATATTTGATTCTTTAGCGGCAAAAGGGCAACTAAATCAAATCAAAATAATTATGATGGAATGGCATTATAAAGGACCTGATAAGTTAGCTGATTATTTGCGTCAAGCTGGTTTTGCCATTTTTTCTCGTTTGCCTCGTAGTAGCAATATTGGGGCGATATATGCTGTTAGAGTGTAATTTGGTTCCTGAATAATTTTGCTCTATTTTGTAGGGGGTTTGGCAACCGAACCCCTACATCCTTATGATAAATTCCTGGAAATAGAATAGATGGCGATCGCCTTCCTGGAATGGGTGAATAATTTTTCATCTTCAAAGTGAGAGTCAAAAATAGCAATATTATGACTCTAAAACCGCTCTTTATTCGGTGATTTTTAAACAATATATTGTTCTAGGAAAGCTTTTAGTTTCTGTCTATCATCTTGGGTAATTAAGTTATAAAATATTTCGGCTGTTTGATTGGGTATATAAAACCGATAAAAACGCTCATCCTCTCGAACTTGCTCCACATAAATTAACGGAATATTTACAGCAGATAAAATTTGAGATTTGAGGCGTTGGCTTTCTTTTAATTCAGGGGATTTATGCCAAATTGACTGACATTCTATGACTAATTTTGCTTGGCGATTTGTTTTTAAACCTCGTTCTATTACGGCAATATCTACTTTTGAATTAATCCAAATTTCCCAAATATTTTTTGGTATCCAGCCAGTCTGACAACAAATACTATTCAGAGTAACTTGGGGGCAATAATGGAAATTATTTCCCAAAACTATTTCCAAAATATCCATGACATTCATTTCTAATTCGTTGATAATTTCGCCACTTTTAAAATTACGATAAGCAGAAGATAAGTCATCTAGATTATTAGATTTACTAGAGATGTATTCAGCGTTAGGGAAAAGGCTGAGTTGATAAGCAGTCATAATTTTTTCTCCTTTTTATTAACTATTTACAGCTTATCTAGAAAATTAGATAAAATCTACTTACAGTGCGTGAGTAAGTGTGAGTAAAACTGTGAGTATTTTCTGAGTGCTATGATAAATATGGATAAAATTAGATTGGTAGATTTATTAAAATAGTTTCAGCAAATGACATTTGAAGAAGAATTTTCAGAAGCTTATCAAAATTGGGAAATAGAGAGACTTTATCTTGACTTAGCTAATGCACTAGGGAAAGATTTATCACCAAATGCCAAAATATTTCTACGAGGAGTTTTGTGTGCTAACTCCCCTAATGAAATAGCTAAAAAATTGAACTACCAGAGTAAAAATATTTCTGATACTGTTCGACAAACTTTATCTAAAGAAGTCTATCCAGCAATAGAAAAATTAGTTAACTCTGGGAATAAAATTAACTGGCGTAAAACTTCTGAAAATTCTGTTTCTCAACTCCTCAAAGACTACAGAAAAAAACCAGAAAACTTACCTCCCACTCCCACTGAAATAAAAATTGATTGGCGTGAAGTATGTGCAAAAATGCTGGAAAAGCAGCAAACAACCCAACAACTCAGACGTAAAGCAACTCAAATAGGATGTGAAGTCGAGGTATTTGTGGAACTGGGGTTAGTTGAACGGAAATTACAACAACGTCACAGTGAGAATAATGGGATGGAAAAGTTCAGGGAAAAAGAAGTTATTACCCGGACTTACGAATATGATGAATTTTTGTTGGATGTCATTCAAAGAAAGAAAAATAAATGTACTGCTATTGTCGGGGAAGCAGGTTCTGGTAAGACGACTTGGTTAGATAAAATTGCTACTTACCTGAAAAATACAAACGATCTATATATATGTATTCCATTGGGAGAGTTGCAGGGAAAAACATTGGAAGAATACATTCTGGAAAAGTGGTTGTCAAATGCACTATTGCTTATAGATTTAGATATTGATTTGGAAACTTTAAAGAAACCGTTAATAAAACTACTACAAAAAAATGAAGTGTGGTTATTGCTTGATGGTGTGGATGAAATAGGGGAAACTTCCGCAGGTAAAACTCTGAGAAATATTCAACAACAACTTACTGGTTTGTTAAGTGCAGCACAAGTAGTTTTAACTTGTCGTACGAATGTTTGGGATGTTAATTTTAATAATCCTCTTAGTGGTTTTCAAGCTTACAAAATTTTGGAGTTTAAACTTGAACAAGTTGATAATTTTATTCATCAGTGGTTTGTTAAAGCTGAGAATGAAAAACTGGGTAAAAAGTTGGAGGAAAAGTTAAAAGAGTCACGCCATGAAAGGATTTATGATTTAGTGAGAAATCCTCTGCGGTTATCGTTGTTGTGTCAGATTTTCTATTTTGATGAAAATTCAGAGTTACCAGAAACAAAGGCAGGACTTTATAAACAGTTTATCCGGTATTTTTATGAATGGAAGCCCGAAAAAATAGATATTGAATGGAAGCCCGAAAAAATAGATATTGATTGGAATTTTCAGCCTAATTTAAAAAATCAACTTCATCAATTTTTAGGTAGGGTAGCTTTAGCTGGTTTAGATAGTTCAGAAAGGTTTTGGTTATCTGAGAGTTTAGTTCACAAAGAAGTTCAAGATGATAATTTGTTAAAGTTGGCTTTAGATTTAGATTTATTAGTTTTAGTAGACCGAGAATTTAAAACAGGTGAATGTGTTTATGGGTTTTTTGATTCATCTTTTCAAGAATATTTTGCAGCACTAACAATTGATGATTGGGACTTTTTTATACCTCGCGCTCATGTAAATAAACCTTTTCCTGGAAAAAAATACCGAATTTTTGAGTCACAGTGGAAAGAAGTTATTTTAATATGGCTAGGAACAAATAAAACAGAAGTATCAGATATTGATAAGTTAGAATTTATTAAGCTTTTAGTCAACTTTAATGATGGTGTAGAACCACATTTTGATTATCAAAATCAAGCTCGTTGTCTTGCTTTATATGTGATTGGAGAATGTGTACTTAGAGAATCTCAAAATCAAAATGAATTAGATGAAATTATTTTTACGTTAGTCAAATGGTTTTTTACTATATACTTAAAAAATAATGTTAGCTACGAATTGAGGAATAGAGAAAATATTGAACAAAATGTTATTAATTCAATTAGACAAGGAATATTTGCTAAACATTTATTGAGAATTTTAGATGAGAATATTTATGATTATAAGGATGATAATATTGATTATAGTCTGGTGATTAGTTGTCTGGGAGAAAAAAGTATTGGCAATGATTTTATTGTTGAAAAACTAATTGAAATAGTTGTCAATATCCAGAGAAAGTTACATTTAAATTTCTGTTTTTTTGTTCGTATATCAGAACTAATTGAAGCAATTGGAAAAATCTGCAATAGCAATAATAATGCTATTAATACTTTGAATATAATTGCTTTGCAAGCTATAAAATTTGATATGAATATTTTGAATAAAATTAAACATAAAAAATCTCAAGGGGAGCAGTATATACCATTCATAAACTTACATGATAATATACATCATTATTTTATTAAAAAAATTATAGAAAGCCTGGGTAAAATTGGCTCTGGCAATCAAAATACTGTTAATACATTAACAGAAATTGTTTTTTTAATAAAAAAAATAGATGATAATATTTTGAGAGACACTTGTTCATTAGCTGCGCAAAGTTTATGGAAAGTTAACCCAGGTAATATAAATGCTATTCAAGCTTTTAAAGAGATTATGCTTAGTCCTAACCGTGGATGGTTTTGTGGGAGGATTTCTATAACTGCTTTTAGACTGTTAGAAATAGCAGATAAAGACACCAGGGTTGTTGATATTATCATTGATATTTTAAAGTCTAGCAATCAAAAAGAAGTACACCGAGAACTTTGTCGCTGTCTTGGCAAAATTAATGTTGGTTATGAGAAAGCTATTGGAGCATTAATCGAAATTTACGAAATTACAGAAGATGAAAAAACTCGTAGGTTAGCTGTTGAAAGTTTAAGTAATATTGGTTTTGGTAGTCCGCTAGCCAATAAATTTTTAGAGGAAGTTTTACAAACAAGTTTAGATCAGTATGTTTTAAGACAAGCTGCTGAAAGTTTAGGAAAAGTTGACCCTTCTAATTCAATCATAGTTACAACTTTAAAAAAAATTATAGAAACAACAAAGGATAAATCTCTCTTAATAGCAACAGCAAAATCACTATGGCAAGTTTCTGAGCAAGATAAACCTTTAGCTATACAAACACTTAATAATATTTGCTACAAATATTATCAAAACGATAATCCAATGGCTTATGAAGTAGCTATAGTTGCAATTGAGTTTGATTCAAATAATCACATAGCTATGACAACACTAACTAAGGCTTTATATGGAATGGATATCGAAATTGAAGTTGAAGTTAAAAGAACTTTAATAGAACTGTGTCAGGATAGAAACCAAGATGTAATTAATTTTCTAGTCAATTTACTTGAATCACAACAAGAATACGAAAAATGCTTAAAGGTTGCAGAAATTTTATTAATTTCAAATTGCTGTATTGAGCAAGTAAAAACTAAAATAATTCAACTATTATCGAATCTAAGCTTGAAAGAAAAAGCTAGATTTTATAGTTTCTATAAAGAAAAAGCTAGGTTTTATAATAATAATTATACTATTCTGGATAGCATTATCTCTCATTATCCTAATGCAGTTTTTGATTTAATAAAATTAATTGAAATTGAGGCGAAAATTTTTATCACTCGTTTTGGTGAATTAATGTTTGAGAAAACTGGTCGAATACTAGATATCTTTATGATTCAAAAGACAACTTACATTATAAAATTGGGAGAAATTGGTAAAGATAATCCATTAGCAATTAAAAAGCTAATAGAAATTTTGATAAAGGATAAAAACTATAGTAACTCTGCTGTTATTGGACTCAAAGCAGTATCTCAGAAAGAACTGATTATAGAAGTAGTGAAAAGTCTAAAAGATTATCTACAAAACCCAATTTATGAGTACCTTTATAAGTATTGTTATCAAATAATTTGGCACTATACTAAAAAACTTCCTTACCCTGAATTTTATAATATTTGGAACGAACCAAAGTCAACTATTCAACACCTCAACTTTACCCAACTTCCCACCACTATCCGCCAAAATATTGCCAATAACCCCAACCTCAACCTCAACCAAACCATTATTCCTATCTGCATCGACGGAGCAAACTTTACTAACCCAGATAACCCCGCCCCAGATATCTATATTGAAATGATAGAAAAAGGTTGCCCAGAAATAACAGAAACCCCCACTACAATGTCATCCCTCAAAACTTACTGGCGACTCAATCTAAAAAAACTAAACAAACAAATAACACTCATATTTTACACATCCAAAAGCGATCGCTCATTCAGCGAAACATTTCTCACTACCTTAAGCACCCTTTGCGGTTCCATTTGTCTCATCTCAGACCAAAAATGTGACAATATAGAATGTATTTCACCCCACCATCCCAATTTAATAGATACTATTATTAAATGGTTGAGACGAGAAATTTTAGAAGCTTAGAAATTAAGTTATTTTTTCATTAGTCATAATGGTATTTACAGGCAATAATAATAATTTCATCATCAGTTACTTTTCCTCTAATGAAAATTCAATTAAATTAGTTTAATCCTCGACATTTTTTACAGCATTTAACAACCTATTTTTGTTAGCTTCACTTTTAAATAAGTAACCTGTTTCGTCAACTTAAGAAACAATAATTTCAATTTCTTTATCTCCAAATTTTGCTTTGAGTGCTTCTAGGAATTTATGGTTTAGTTGGCTGGCTTTTAATCTATAAATGGTAGACATATTTTTAATTAATTAAGATTTATGAGTACTATATTTAGTGTATAATTCAATAATAGCATAAATTTTATCTATCTATTAGTTATTTTGAGAAAAAAATGCTACTAAAATTAAATCCTCAATTACAAAAACGTTTGGGCATATCGACAGAGGAAATTGCTCAATTTTGTCAACGTTGGAATATTACAGAAATGGCTTTATTTGGGTCGGTTTTAAGCGATCGCTTTCACAACGATAGTGATATTGATATTCTCATTCGCTTTGCACCCAACGCTCGCCAGGGATTATTAACTATCGCCAAAATCAAACATGAATTAGAAGCAAGTATCGGGCGTGAAGTTGATCTTGCCGTAAAAGAATCTATTGAAAATAGTGAAAATTGGATTCGTCGCCAGGAAATTCTCAAGACAGCGGAGGTAATTTATGAGCAGGGATAAAGCATCACTTTTGGATATCATTAACGCAGCAAGGCGAGTTTTGCAATTTACTAAAGGGATTGATAAATCAGAGTTAGAAACCAATGAAGAAAAACAATCTGCTATTCTCTATCAAATTATTGTAATGGGAGAAGCTACCAAGCGACTATCACCAGAATTTAGAGAACAATACCCGGAAATTCCTTGGAAAGATATTGCTGGAATGCGAGATATTCTTGCCCATCAATACGATCTCCTTAACCTTAATACCCTTTGGGATGTCATTCAAAGTGATGTTCCAGAAGTTTTAGCACTGCTTGAGTCGCTTTTACTAAATTCGACTGATGATATGGATGATAATTAGTCTTTTTTCGTTACCCTAATAGTATAGTAAATTTTATTAAAAATTAGGCCATGAAACGTATTGTCTTAATTGCAGGTTTTGAATCTTTTAACACTGGTTTATACCGTCAAGCAGCTCAACTTGCAACATCCCAATGTCCAGATTTAGATATCCAAGTATTTAGCGATCGCGCCCTTTCCCAACAATCGGAAACTGTTGCCACTGCCTTAGAAAATGCTGATGTCTTTTTCGGGAGTCTGCTTTTCGACTACGACCAAGTTTTATGGTTGCGCGAAAGAGTAAAAAATATTCCCATCCGTCTTGTTTTTGAGTCAGCATTAGAATTGATGGCATTAACAAAATTGGGGAAATTTATTATTGGCGACCAACCGAAAGGAATGCCAAAACCAGTCAAATTTATTCTCAGCAAATTTTCCAGTGGGAGAGAAGAAGATAAACTTGCAGGTTATATCAGTTTCCTGAAAACAGGTCCGAAATTACTCAAGTTTGTACCAGTGAAAAAAGTGCAAGACCTCCGCAACTGGTTGATAATTTATGGTTATTGGAATGCTGGTGGTACAGAAAATGTGGCTGCTATGTGTTGGGTTTTGGCAGAAAAATATTTAGACTTAAAAGTCGGAGAAATTCCTCCACCACTGGAAACTCCCAATATGGGTTTGCTGCATCCAGACTATCAGGGTTATTTTGAGTCTCCCAAAAAATATCTAGAATGGTATCGCCAAGAAAAGCAAACTTCCCAGACTCCGGTTGTTGGAATTTTGCTTTATCGCAAACACGTCATTACCAAACAACCATACATTCCCCAACTTATCCGCAAATTTGAAGAAGCAGGTTTAACACCTCTACCCGTATTTATCAACGGAGTCGAAGGTCATGTCGCCGTCAGAGACTGGATGACAAGTGTTTCTGAAAGTCAAAAGTTAGATAAAATTCAAAAGTCAAAAGTCAAAAGTCAAAAGTTAGATAAAAGTCAAAAGTTAGATTCTGTTGAAACAGGACTTACGCAAATTAACCTTGAAAACCGCAGACGTAGGGGTGAATGGCATTCGCCCTCAGTAGTGTCCGTGCGTAAGTCCCGTGAAAGTCAAAAGTTAGATTCTGTTAAACCAATACTTTCCTTATCTCCTGAAGCAGTGGAAGTTGATGCCGTCGTTTCAACTATTGGGTTCCCCTTGGTGGGAGGTCCTGCGGGTTCCATGGAAGCAGGGCGACAAGTGGAAGTTTCCCAACGCATCCTCACTGCGAAAAATGTACCTTATTTTGTTGCAGCACCCCTACTCATTCAAGACATCCATTCTTGGACGCGCCAAGGTGTGGGAGGTTTGCAAAGCGTAGTTTTATATGCACTGCCAGAATTAGATGGAGCGATCGACCCTGTTCCCCTGGGTGGTTTAGTGGGAGAAGATATTTATTTAATTCCCGAACGAGTGAAGCGTCTCACGGGTAGAGTCAAAAATTGGATTAAACTACGTCAGAAAACGCCCGCAGAAAGAAAAATAGCCGTTATTCTCTATGGTTTTCCTCCCGGTTATGGTGCTACAGGTACAGCAGCTTTATTAAACGTGCCGCGATCGCTCCTCAAATTTCTCCACGCTCTGAAAGAGGAAGGTTACAATGTTGGGGAAATTCCTGAAGATGGGGAAGAACTTATCCGTCAAATTAAAGAAGCAGATGAAATTTCTTCTTCCTCTTCCTCCCCCCATAGTTCAGAACCAGTGCGAGCATCTTGCTCGCGTCCTTCGTCTTTCTCCCATTCTTCATCCTCCCATCCTTCTCAAGTCAATATTAAAAGTCTCGAAAAATGGTTAGGTTATCTATCAACAACTCGCATGGAAAAACAATGGGGAAATCTCACCCGCACAGGCATAAAAACCGATGGTGAAAATTTCCATATTGGCGGAATTAAATTAGGAAATATTTGGCTCGGTGTACAACCACCTCTCGGAATTTCTGGCGACCCTATGCGCTTAATGTTTGAAAGAGATTTAACCCCCCATCCCCAATATGCTGCTTTTTATAAATGGCTCCAAAATGAATTTCAAGCAGATGCAATTGTTCACTTTGGAATGCACGGAACTGTAGAATGGTTGCCGGGTTCGCCCTTGGGAAATACTGGCTATTCTTGGTCAGATATTCTGTTAGGAAATATGCCACATCTATATATATATGCTGCTAATAATCCTTCAGAATCTATGTTGGCAAAACGTCGTGGTTATGGAGTTTTAATTTCTCATAATATTCCTCCATATAGTCGGGCAGGTTTATATAAAGAATTGGTGAGTTTGCGAGAGTTAATTTCTGAATATCGGGAAGACTCCCAGAAAAATTCGGGGTTGAGGGAACCGATTTTTAAGAAAATTTTTGATACTGGTTTAAATTCAGATTGTCCGTTTGAGTATGGCAAAAAATTAGGAATTGAATTTACTGCGGAAAATGCGCGGATGTTTAGTGCAGATGTGGTTAATCCCTATTTTGTCGAAATTTACGAATATTTGCAGGTTGTGGAACAAAGATTATTTTCTTCTGGTTTGCATACTTTGGGAGAAGTGCCGAATCAGGAGGAATTAAAATCTTATTTAGAAGCTTATTTTGGAGAAAAAATCGGAGGGCTAGACTCGGATTGGCACGGATATCTCGACACGGATTTTGGGCACGGATATACGGATGATAGAGTTAATAAAGATGTGGGAAATATGCGGGATTTGTTGAGACAAAATACTGATAAGCTAGACTCGGATTTTGGGCACGGATATACGGATAATGATATTAAGAATGATCTGGTAAATATTCGGGATTTGTTGATGCAAAATACTGATGAATTGACTAATCTTTTGCGTGGATTAAATGGAGAATATATTCCGGCTGCTCCAGGAGGAGATTTATTACGAGATGGTGCTGGAGTTTTGCCGACCGGACGAAATATTCATGCTTTAGATCCCTATCGAATGCCTTCTCCCGCTGCTTATGAAAGAGGGCGAGAAATTGCTCGGAAAATTATTGCTCAACATCTGGAAGAAAATAATAATTATCCTGAAACTGTGGCAGTAATGTTATGGGGTTTAGATGCTATTAAAACTCGCGGTGAATCAATCGGAATTTTATTAGAATTAGTAGGTGCTGAACCAGTAAAAGAAGGTACCGGTCGTATCGTTCGTTATGAATTAAAGACTTTAGCTGAAGTCGGTCATCCCCGCATCGATATTTTAGGAAATTTATCGGGAATTTTCCGGGATAGTTTTGTCAATATTATTGAATTATTAGACGATCTATTCCAACGAGCAGCAACAGCAAACGAACCTGTGGAACAGAATTTTATCCGCAAACACGCTTTAGCATTGCAAGCGCAAGGTGTAGAAAATATTTCAGCGCGGTTATTTTCTAATCCCGCTGGTGATTTTGGTTCGTTGGTGAATGACCGGGTTGTGGATGGAAACTGGGAGTCTGGGGATGAGTTGGGCGATACTTGGGAAGGGCGAAATGTCTTTAGTTATGGTCGTCAGGATAAAGGTCAAGCACGACCAGAAGTTTTGCAAGAATTGTTGAAAGGTTGCGATCGCATCGTGCAAGAAATTGACTCTGTGGAATATGGTTTGACAGATATTCAGGAATATTATGCTAATACTGGTGGGTTGAAGTTAGCAGCAGAGAAAAAACGGGGTAAAAAAGTAAGTGCGAGTTTTGTCGAAAGTTTTTCCAAGGATACCACCCCCCGAAAATTAGAAGATTTGTTGCGCATGGAATATCGCACAAAATTATTGAATCCAAAGTGGGCAGAAGCAATGGCAAATCAAGGTAGTGGGGGAGCTTACGAGATTTCCCAACGGATGACCGCGTTGATAGGTTGGGGCGGTACAGCTAATTTTGCTGATAATTGGGTTTATGACGGTGCTGCCGAAACTTATGCTTTGGATGCAGAGATGGCGCAGAAATTGCGGGAAGCAAACCCAGAAGCGTTTCGGAATATTATTGGGCGGATGTTGGAAGCGAACGGACGCGGTTTTTGGCAAGCAGATGACGAGAAATTGCAGAAGTTGCGGCAGTTGTATGAGTTAGCAGATGAGGATATTGAAGGTGTGAGTAGGTTGGGTTAAGTGACAGCGCAACCCAATACAAACCAAGATCGTGTTGACAAACTAAGATAGTGTTGGGTTTCGTTGCCTCAACCCAACCTACGTCTTTTGGGAGCGATCGCTAAACTTTACAAATGAAGATTTTGTTGGGTTTCGTTCCTCAACTCAACCTACAATATAGGTAACAAAATCAAAAGCGTAACCCAACAAAAACATATTATGTTGGGTTTCGTTCCTCAACCCAACCTACAAAATATTATGGAATATCGTCGGGCAAAAACACCAGGAGCAACTTATTTTTTCACAGTAGTAACATACAACCGCCAGAAAATTTTGTGCAAACCTGAAAATGTAGATTTACTAAGAAAAGCTTTTCAATATGTTATGGAAAAACATCCATTTAAAATAGATGCTATTGTTATCTTGCCAGACCATCTCCATTCTATTTGGACATTACCTGAAAATGATGCAAATTTTTCAACTCGTTGGCGATTAATTAAAAGTTATTTCAGTCGTAAATGCTATTCTCAATATCAAGAAAAAATTTCAACATCTCGACAAGATAAAAAGGAAAAAACGGTTTAGCAACGCAGGTTTTGGGAGCATCAAATTCGAGACGATTCAGATTTTGCTAATCATCTCGAATATATTCATTATAATCCAGTAAATCATGGATTAGTAACTGCTCCGAAAGATTGGGAATATTCTAGTTTCCATCGTTATGTAAAAGCGGGAATTTATGAGCAACTGTGGGGTGCTTCAGAAAGACTGATTTTTGATAGTAACATTAGCAAAGAATAAAACGTAGGTTGGGTTAAGCGACAGCGCAACCCAACAAACCAAGATAATGTTGGGTTGAGGCAACGAAACCCAACCTACATCTACGAAAAGGGGAAGTATTAATAACAGGAAAATTAGCCACGATTTAATTCTTCTTGTAAATCATTAAAATCAACATTAAAAACATCTACTTGTTCGCCGGCTAGTGCTTGCAGAAAATCTCGGCGATTAATCCCGGCAATTTGGGCTGCTTTTTCTTGAGAAATTTCCCCTTTTTGATACCAGTAAATAGGGGCTGCTAGTCGTAAATCTTCAACAAATTCTTTGGGTGGTAGGCGACGGGAAGAAAATATTTCATCAGGTAGGTTGATTGTGATGTTAGGCATAGTTTTTTGTGTTAATAAATTGTAACTACAAACATTTTTATAGAATAATATTGAGCGACATAAACTGTTATAAGTCAACCCCATTTTTTAATCTCATTCCTACTTTTGAGACTGAGATTTTTTCACCACTTTCTGACTTTTTAACTTTGGTTTCTTAGTACTAGGTTTTTTCGTGGTCGCGATCGCTAAGACTCCCACTACTCTAATACCTCTTTTCTGCAAAACCTCTATGGCAGAATTCACTGTTGCACCAGTTGTATAAATATCATCCACCAACAAAACGGAAACGCGAGGACGACGGTTACGCAAATCTTTCCCAACCACAAAAGCATCCTTCACTGTTTCCAACCTCTCCCCACGAGACAAACCAAATAATGCCTGGGTTTGCTTCACCCTTGCCAAAGCATTTCGCCGTATCTGCAAACCTGTCGCCTCACAAAAACTATTGGCCAATAGTTCCGCCTGATTAAAACCTCGTTCCCTCTGCTTTTTTTTGTGCATGGGAATGGGTACAACTATCACTTTGTCAAGGTTTGCCACTGGGGAAGCTAACCACCCATCTGCCAACCAATATCCCAAAGGTCTTGCTATTTGTGGGTTATCTTCATATTTCATAGCAGCGATCGCTCGTTTGAGACTATCTTTATATTGACCCCAAATAAATACGGGTACTTCTCCAGGAAATATTTCTCCTCCACCAGGAAACTGACAGCGCCAAACTTGTTTTTCGCAATATTGACAAAACTCTCTGTCTGCCGATCGCTGACAAAGAGGACAGTTAGCTTTAAGAAATATATTTAGAAATGGTTTAAGTATTTTTCTCCAGATAAATTTAATCATTGTTATTTCAGTTTTGAGAGAGGGTATAGGGAACAGGGAAAAGGGAGTAAATAAGATGTGTAATTAATGCATGCTTATGAACTTATCAGTTAACAGTTGTCAGTTCCTCCAATCTGAATTAGGAGGCTATGAAAATATAATTTTTTTTCAAAATCACCTTATTTTTATCAGATAAAAATAAGCTTTTTATTGAAAACTAAATTTAAAAAAGTAGTTATTTACAAATCTGTGATTCCTGCCTTTAACCTAAGACTTTATAAAACACATGAATTTGAAAACATCAGCTTTTTTATATACTGTTCTTGACCTATTTTTTTTGTTGTATTCCATGACTTTAGCAATATTTTATGAAATTAGTATAGCATGAGGAGACTATTTACTGATAAAATCAGAGTTAAGCCAAAAAATAAGGTCTCAAGCATCCCCTTAAAAGGGTATGAAAAAACTAAACTTCAGTATTTCAAGCCTCTAGCTTCAGCCAGAGGTATTGTTAACTGATAACTGAAATGACGTAAGCAAAGTAATAGTTTTGTGTATAAGTTTTACTGGCTAAATCAACTTCAATCATCAGACCGGGAGACAGTGGAAGAAAAAGCTTTTTATTTAGCTAACCTCATGGAGAAAGGTTATCCAATTAAACCCGGTTTTGTCATTCCAGCAAATAGCTTTTGGCAATTTTTACAACATATTGATTGGTCAGACCCTTTATTAGCTAATTTCCCTCATTCTTCTTTACATTTTAATATTAATGACTATCAACAATTACAACATATTTCTCGCTCGATTAACTACTATATCGTCGATACGGATCTACCATTTGAGTTAGTCTCATCATTGGAATCTGCAATTAATAATCTTAATGCTGAAGTATTAATTTTTCAGCCTTATTTAGCTGCTCCTAACCTGGAAACTTTAGGAATATTAGAACCAACAATTTGTGAATCTAGATCGGCAGAATTTATCCAAGGAATTAAACAAGTATGGGCGGAAATATTCAAGGCTAAAAGTTTATTATATTGGCATAGTAACCACATTGATATTCAACAACTTCAACCAGTAGTTTTAGTACAACCTTTACAATCGGCGATCGCTTCGGGAAATATTCAAGTTTTTGCAGATACTTGGGAAATTCAAGCAACTCATGGTTTAGGAATATCTATTGACCTGGGGCAAATTATCCCCGACTCTTATCTAATTTATCCTGAAAATTGCACTATACAAGACAAAAAATTAGGGAATAAAATCATAGCTTATAATCTCGATCCAGTTATTACAAAAGTAAGCTATACCAATACATGGCAAGAAGTTTATCATACTCAAATGCCTATTCCTGATACCTTACCAGCACTGCAAGCTTTTTTCTTGCCAGAAGAATTACAAAAAGAATTTGCTTTAGAATACAACCACCTACAATTATTACTTGAGTTAACTCAGAAAATAACAAAGGATTTCCCGACTGATTTTTGTTTTAAATGGAGTTTGTTTAAAAGTGATGGTAATACTGAACCTCAACTATTAATTACCGATTTTAAGAAACTGCAAAAAGACTATCAAAATTTAGAAAAGTTACCTAGTTCGACAACAAAAGAAAAACAATCTATAGAGCTTGCGCATAAACCTGGTTTATCGACGAAATTTCCTGATTTAAAAAACAATAATCAGGGCAATAAACCCGGTTTCTTGTTTGAATCTATTGAAAATATTGATTATCCTATTATTACCGGAATACCAGTATCAGCAGGTAAAGTAATAGCTAAAGCCATAGTTATTCAGAGTTTAGCTCCACAATTAGAAGAATTTCCTGAAGGAGCAATTTTAGTTGTATCGGCAGTTATTCCGATTTATTTGCCATTACTAAAAAATGCTGCTGGAATTATTTCTGAACAAGGTGGCATCACAAGTCATGCTGCAATTTTAGCTAGAGAACTTGGGATTCCTGCTATTGTTGGAGCTACCAATTCTACTCAGATAATTAAAACAGGTAACTATTTATTAGTTAATGGCAATAATGGAGAAGTACATCTAGTTAAAGAACAAAATAATAATTCTCAAGAACTGGATATAGAAGCTGTAGAAAATCCTCTTCATTCTCCAAACTTCTTTCCCATTGGCAGTAAATTATTTGTGAATATCAGTCAAATTAATTCAATTAAAAAAGCTCAAGATTTACCTATAGATGGAGTAGGATTATTACGCTCGGAATTAATGGCAATTGAATTGTTAGAAAATCATCATCCTTTATGGTGGATACAACAAGGTCGTCAATCAGAATTAATAGATTTAATGGTGCAGCATCTTAGTCAATTTGCTGCTGCTTTTGCTCCTAAACCAGTTTTTTACCGTTCTCTCGATCTGGGATTATTTAATTCTAGTTATCAAGAAAAAACTTTAACTGAAGAACTAAAACAATTACCGCTAAATTATTCTAGCGATGGAGGCGATCGATATAGTCAAAATATTAATCCTCAAAATTCAAGTCAAGAATTAAATTTTTCCTATCAAGCTAATTATTATAATCCTATATTAGGACAGCATGGCACATTTAGTTATATGCTAGAACCGAGGTTACTAGATTTAGAAATAAATATCTTATCTAAAGTACATAAATTAGGTTACAGTAACGTTCATTTAATCTTGCCATTTGTACGTTCTGTAGAAGAATTTCAATTTTGTCGGAGTCGAATTGAAACTAACTGGAAGGATAAACCAAATCATTTTCAAATTTGGATTATGGCAGAAGTACCATCAGTTTTATTCTTATTACCTGAATATGTAAAAGCAGGCGTACAAGGTATTGCTATTGGCACTAATGATTTAACTCAATTATTGTTAGGTATAGACCGAGAAAAAGAAGAAATGAAAAATATTTTTGATGCTCGTCATCCAGCAGTAATGAGAGCAATTGAGCAATTAATTTATCAGGCTAAAACTGCTGGTATTCCTTGTTCTATTTGTGGTGATGCTCCTGCTTTATACCCAGAAATAATAGATGATTTAATTCGGTGGGGTATTACTTCCATTTCTGTTAATGTCAATACTGTTGAACAGACTTATCAAGCGATCGCTCGTGCCGAACAACGTTTGATATTAGAAATAGCTCGTAGGGGAGTGGGAGAGCAGGAATAAAGTATTAGTAGTGCCGTGTCAAGACTAAAATTGTGGGTTAGGAGCGAGCAACTAGCGAAGACCTCTCCCCCAACCCCTCTCCTGCGAGGAGAGGGGCTAAGTATTCTCTCCCTTCCCTTGTAGGGAAGGGGGTTGGGGGGTTAGGAGCGAGCAACTAGCGAAGACCTCTCCCCCAACCCCTCTCCTGCGAGGAGAGGGGCTAAGTATTCTCTCCCTTCCCTTGTAGGGAAGGGGGTTGGGGGGTTAGGAGCGAGCAACTAGCGAAGACCTCTCCCCCAACCCCTCTCCTGCGAGGAGAGGGGAGCTTCTCCCCCTTCCCTTGCAGGGAAGGGGGTTGGGGGGTTAGGTTTTTTAATCCACTCCCCCAACCCCTCTCCTGCGAGGAGAGGGGAGCTTCTCCCCCTTCCCTTGCAG
>NZ_JBNHEP010000127.1:41523-100676 GCF_050015995.1 Dapis brunnea BLCC-M229
GGAAGGGGGTTGGGGGGTTAGGTTTTTTAATCCACATTTTCAAGCTTGACGCGCCAGTAGGTTGGGTTGAGGTAACGAAACCCAACATCAACTATGGTCGAATCAAAGTTTCATTTAGGTACTATTAAAGTTTGTTGTTCCCGTTCAGCAGCATAGCTAAGACAAGCCAAAATATCCTGTTTTGTTAAATAGGGAAAATCTTCTAATAATTCTTCATAAGTCATCCCCGCAGCTAAATAAGAAAGTACGTCATAAACAGTTATTCTCATACCTCGAATACAAGGTTTCCCACTGCGTTTTCCTGGTTCAATAGTAATAATATTTTGTTCTAACATGACATATTTATTTTACAGATTAGGATAATTTTATTTTACACAAATTCAAGCATTTTCTAACTATTTTAATTTCTCTTTTTCTTAAGGGGAATTCTTTCAAAGCGATCGCTCGTGCTGAACAACGTTTGATATTAGAAGCAGCTCGACTGAATAATCAGTAGAAAGGAGTAATACCATGTCCGGATAATTAGTGATGAAAACACTTTTTTCCCGATCTCAATTCTCCTACCTCCTACCTCCTACCTCCTGTCTCCTGTCTCCTGTCTCCTCCCTAATTATTTATAACTGTTCAACCGGACATGATATAATATCTTTACGTCGAATGTGTCTGAGATGAGAGCATTGACTTAATCAAAGAATAAGCGATCGCCTTATTTTGCATTCTTTCGCAATGTCTCTGAAGGCAACTCCCCAAACATGGTTTTGTAATCTTTAGTAAAATGACATGGACTATAAAACCCAAATTCACTAGCGAGGATGGCGATGGTACAATTTTCTGGTTCCCTTGCCTTCAGGTGTTGTCGCACTGCATTGAGTCGTCGTACCTTCAGATAGCGCATCGGACTCACGCCAAATAAGTCTTTAAAACCAAAAGATAATGCAGCACTGCTAGACCCTAAATTTTGAGCGAGTTGTTTTAAGGTCAGAGGTTTTTCCAAGTTTGCTAGTATTTCTGTTTCAGCTTGGGCAATCAACTTTGCTCTTCGGGAAGGTTTGAAGAAACACTTGGAATTCAACTTGATAGGAATCTGACTAATCAACAAAGGAATGAAATCATCAGCAACCAGTTTCTCAATGTGAGGGTTTTGAAACCAACTCGGTTGGTGTACTGCTAACCAAAATAGTTGTTTCAGATAATCTTTAATTTCTGTCATCCCAGTGGGTAACAAATTTACATGATTTTTACTCAGGAAACTATCATCGAGATCGTGGCGTTGTAGTTTGTCTGCATAAGCATGAAAAGTTTGAACAGGTATAAAAATTTGTGTCAACGTTCCACCGTGAGAACTGATGAAGTCTGTTTCCTTATTATTGAAACCAAAAATAGTCCTTTGAGGATCAATAGGGTGACGGAAAGAGTAATATTCCTTTTCACTCTCAGACCAAATTATCGCAAAACCTATATTGCCCTTTATAGGAGGATCGCCCGAGAATTGAAGCCCTTGGTTGGCCTGATTATATACGAAATATAAGTTACCAACCTGAATTGACAAAACCTCAGCTTGAAGAAAACCGGGACTAATTTGTACTATTTCTCTCCCTCGATCAGCAAAAAACTCTTTGAAACCATCCACATCTGTAAAGGATTTGCAGATAATCTTCTGATTGCCTGTCCCAGGAGTATCTTTGGCTTGGGCTACTTTACTATTTTTTGTATTCATCGACAATGATAATAATTTAAACTAATAGGTTTTAAAAATAAATTATTTAATTTCTATAGTTTAGAAAGTTATAATTTTTGATTATTCACAGAGATAGCTTACCACTAAACTAAACTTTAAAGTCAGAAAGTGAGCATGACCCAGTGACTCAATTATGGCCTTGTAAAGCCAGGAAAACTGACTTTGTTGAAGAGCTAAACAACAAAGTATCCAAATATTTAGTTTTGTTTATTAGGTTTTACCGATGATTTTGAATCGAATTTGGAGAATGATAGTGGTAGTGGCGATCGCTACCTCTCTTCTCCTTGGAAATGTCATATTACCCACAAGCCCTGTTCTTGCTGAATTAACGGGAGATACCTCTGAACCTAGTTTTGATTGGGAAGAAGAATATGCCTATAGCCTGGGTGTACAGGCATTTATCTACGCGTATCCTTGGGCTTATATGTCAGATGGTTACTGGACTCGCATGACAGAAGCAGGCGGGACAGTTAACCAGTTTTATCACTACCGCGACCTCAAGGACGAAACCCATACTCAGGGTGGCGGCCCCAACAACGACACCATATATTCTCAGGCAGTCATATACCTTGGAGATGAGCCACTCATCCTCTCAGTACCTGCGATGGATCGCTACTACACAATGGAGTTAGTTGATTACAGGGGAGACAATTTTGCCTATGTGGGTGAGCGGGCAACTGGACAAGAAGCAGGTAACTATGCCTTGATTGGTCCCAATTGGGAAGGTGAACTGCCTCCAGATGTGCAGAGGATTGAAGGCTCTTCGAGTACACCTTGGGGATATATCCAGGGACGAACACTTGTGACTGAAGAGGAGCGGCAATCGGGCGATTTAACTGCTGTACACGAGATTCAGGACCAGTATAAATTAACACCGCTGTCCCAGTGGCTCGATCCCACTGTTACGCCTTCAGTCCCTGACCTTTGGGAACCTTATCTCTATGAATCCTCTGACGATCCACTGGCGTATTGGAAGAATATTAACCATGCCATGGGCGAGAACCCACCTGACCCTTACGATAACAGCTTACTCGCCTTGTTTGCCGAGATTGGCATTGGGCCAGATTTAGATGTTGAGCTGCAAAACGACAGTATCAAGCGTGGCCTTGAACGTGCCAGCACTGATGGGCTTCAGATGATCAAAGATGCCTTCGCTACAGGGTACGCTCAGAAACAGGTCAATGGGTGGAATTATCCGCCTCCAGAGACGGGTAGACCTTCAGCAAGCCATGACTGGTTGGTTCGTGCAATTCAAGCCGAGGCTGGTTTTGTTGCCAACGATCCGATCGAGGCAATTTATATTAATGTATCGTTGGATGCGGATGGCAACCCCCTGTCGGGGGCGAACCGCTATGAGCTTAAGTTTGAGCATGGTCAGCAACCTGAAGTCAATGCGTTTTGGTCTATCACCATGTACAACCCCCAATACAACCTAGTTGGTAACCCAATCGATCGATTCTCAGTGGGAGACCGAAGCGGGATGACGATCGCTGAAGATGGCAGTCTCACTATTTCCATCCAGCATGATGTTCCAAGTGAGTGTCCCAGTCCGGACGAGTGTCCCAACTGGTTGCCTGCGCCCGAAGGCAATTTCCTTATGTTCATGCGCCTGTACTTACCAGGCTACCCAGCGTTGTCGCAGTGGTGGGTACCACCCGCTTTAACTAATCTTGGCCCCGCTGAAGCTCCTGCTGATGCCTTGTCTGCCCAAGCTGTTGAAGATGTATCTCAAGAAGATTTTTGGGACACAATAATTAAGCAGGTTGAGAAACGTTATTCAACTAAGTAGATGAAGTAAATCTACTAAGTTTTACGTTTTCCAAAGGTAAATCAGGACTTACGCAAAGACACTTATAGTGTATAGCAAATATAGGGACCGCTGAAAAAAATTACAGCGATCGCCTAAATAACAAAATTCGAGAAGATGGCAAAGACAGGCTAATGTAGTTTGTTTAAAAATTATCTAATTTGCCAAAATACTCCCGCTTATCATAAACAGGACTTACGCAAAGACACTATATGTAGGTTGTCGTTCAGTTATGCTACCGCTTTTCATGTCGCGCTCGCTATAAGTTTCATGTCGGCTCTTAGCCGAAAACACACCCTACTAATAGCGTTCATGCGTAAGTCCTGATTAAGTTGAGTTAACAATATGAATTTTAACTATACTATTAGGCTTACTGTCACAAAAAGACATTAGGTAATTCTCGCCCTCGCGAGTTTGCATTCTCAATTGAGTTTTGAGTTTCGCCTGGAGGTATAGAGTGTAGGTTGGGTAGAGGAACCCCGAAACCAAACAAAGCCCTACTGGTGTTGAGTTTCGCTATTGCTCTACCCAACCTACGGTTTTAACTCAGATCAAATAAATGAAGTTTCTCTGCTCAAAGCTATTCTCCACCACGATTCAATAATTCTGCAACTCAAATGATCAATAATTCTCAAAATTATATTCAAAAATTCCTAATTTTTCTCAGTGTTTTTATTCTTACCGTTACTATTTTTAGTCCGAGAGCGTTTGCTGCATCCTCTTCAACTTGTCCTTCAAATATGGTTTTCATTCCCGGAGGAGATTTCAAAATGGGGTCGGAGCAACCAGAATTTATCGAAGAACTACCTGTTGAAAATGTGACTGTCAGTTCATTTTGCATTGACTCCCACGAAATTACCAACGCCGAATTTACCAAATTTGTTGAAGATACAGGTTACGTTACCGTAGCCGAACGTCCCCTATCAAAAGAACAGTTTCCTGATTTACCCGATGAACAGCGATCGCCTGGTTCTCTTGTTTTTCAACCTCCCGCAGAAGGCATTCAACAAGTCGCTTATCTGAGTTGGTGGCATTGGGTGACGGGGGCAAACTGGCAACATCCCTACGGCCCCGATAGCAATATTAGGAGGAAAGAAAAACATCCCGTTGTTCATATTGCATACGAAGACGCCTTAGCCTACGCCAAGTGGGCAGGAAAACAACTACCCACCGAAGCCCAATGGGAATATGCTGCCAGAGGCGGTTTAAAAGCATCTACCTACACCTGGGGTAAAGAATATTCTGCCAAAAAAGCCAATACCTGGCAAGGAATTTTTCCCTTTCTAAATACCAAAGCAGATGGCTATTTAGGAACTGCTCCTGTTGCTTCGTTCTCGGCAAATGGTTACGGTTTGTATGACATGACGGGTAACGTTTGGGAATGGACTGCCGACTGGTATCGGGTTGAACGAAACGACATGGCTCATAGCGTTAACCCAGAAGGTCCCAGACAAGCCGAAAGTTTTGACCCCAAAAAACCTGTCGAGGGTGCGTTACACGTGATTAAGGGTGGTTCTCACCTCTGTGCGCCCAACTATTGCAGTCGATACCGTCCGGCTGCACGGGAGTCTCAGTCACCCGATACTGGAACTACTCACATTGGTTTTCGCCTCGTCCAAAATTTGGGCTAAGTAAATAATTAATAATTAATAATGAATAATTAATAATTACAGCGGTTTTCATTTCAGTAAACCACAGTAGGGGCGTTTCATGTCGGCTCTTAGCTGAAAACACAACCTACTCACTGCCTGGCATCTTAACAATGGCTTGGCAATATCAAGACCTACGGATTGAGTGTAAGTCCAGGAAGTGAGCGATCGCTCCCTTTAATAAGAATTTAAAAATTGATGCTATTCAAATCCTTAAAAAATAATCAAACAATTTATAAGTAAAATTAATAAAAATCAAAAAAATAATTTAAAATTTCTATAACTTAGAAAGTTATAATTTTCGATTATCCACCGAGATAGCTTACCACTAAAATAAGTTTAAAGTCTTTGATTTACACCATATGAGTGGCCAAATTGTGGCATATAGACCTCGATCTGAATGCAAGTATTAATTTAAGAAATGCGGTTGCCTTGACCGTGAATGCCTGTAGACGGAGTGCTGCCGACAGTTCCGGTAGAAGCAGGAAGTAAACATTAAAATGTCACATTATGCGGTGCGACCCCGCGTCGCCGACAGGCGCAAGCGGTCAGATCCCGCGTCGGCGTAAGACGCAAGGGAATGCTGACCAAGAGAGGGAATGCGCACCAAGAGAGGGAATGCTGACCAAGAGAGGGAATGCTGACCAAGAGAGGGAATGCTGACCAAGAGAGGGAACGCGCACCAAGAGAGATGTTTTATATTGGTTTTATAGAGCAGCTAAATCAAGCTGATAATTTCAGGAATAATGAAGCAAAAATAAACTTAATGTCACACACACAAACAACAGCAAGAGCAAATTGGATGGGATTGATACTCTTATCAACTGCCATTTTGATTTTATCTTCAGCTTCAATTTTGATTCGACTCAGCGAAAACGAACTTGGCCCTTTTGCAACTATCTTTAATCGTCTTTGGATTGCGATTATTGCTTTAGTAGTCTGGAAAACCTTTATGAAAGCACGCTCCCAAATCATTGAGGGTGTTTCCATTCAACCCGAAACTTACACCAAGAAAGATATAGTTCTGAGTGTAATCTCTGGTCTGATTAGTGTACCTTGTGTATTGTTATGGGCTTGGTCTTTAAAAGAATCTAGCGTTACCAACTCTAACTTACTCCATAATTTAATGCCATTATTTGTCGCTTTGACTGGATGGTTGTTTTTAGGGAAAAAATTTGATTATTACTTTTTGAGCGGTTTAGTTTTGGGATTGGGAGGAACGATTTCAATTAGCATAGAAGATTTTCAGATTTCTTCAGCTCACCTGATAGGTGACATAGCCGCTTTACTTTCTGCTTGGTTTTATGCAGGGACTTATATGCTTGTTGAAAAACTACGAGAAAAATTTTCGACAACTACAGTGCTTCTCTGGGCTTGCAGTATAGAACTATTAGTTGTTTTTCCGTCAACTTTGCTGACTGAAAATCAACTTTTTCCTTCTTCAGCGAACGGATGGTTAGTCGTTATTGCCCTGGGTGTTCTCTGTCAAGTTATTGGTCAAGGAATTATGGCTTATAGCTTAAAGCAGTTTTCATCAGGATTTGTTTCTCTTTTTATATTGCTAGAACCCATTTTTACGGGCTTTTTAGCATGGATTATTTTTGCCGAGGAATTAACGGTTATGAATGGGATAGCTTTCTTTGTTGTCTTAACTGGAATTTACTTAGCTCAGTTAAGTCAAAGTGTAAACAAGCAAATCTTGATTCAGGATGAAGTTATTTAAAAATTGTCGAAACCCTGCTGTCGTGTCAAGCTTGAAAATGTGGGTTAAAAAACCTAACCCCCCAACCCCCTTCCCTGCAAGGGAAGGGGGGGCAATCCCCTCTCCTCGCAGGAGAGGGGTTAGGGGAGAGGTCTCCAAGGTGGCTCGCTCCTAACCCACAATTTTAGTCTTGACACGGCACTACAGTCCATCCCAAGGCTACCTATTACTGTTAGTCAAATAAAACATCTGTACAATATAAATTTTTTAACTCATGGTATACACGCAAAAGTCTCCAACTGCTGTTAGCTCAATCCAAGAATTTAAACTTGCTTATTTCGGACGTGTTCTCTCTCATAGTTGTTTAGGAGAAGTCTACAGACTATGCTGTCACTCACAGGGAATTGACCTGAAACTTCGACAGTTTGAAGTGGAGCCGAAAGAATTAAAAGCAAAGATGTTAGACCTAAAATCTCAGTCAGGAACCCACATTTGCATCACCGTGCCTTATAAAGTTCAAGCTTTTGAATTGTGTGATTTTTTAACAGAGCGTGCCCGTCAAGCGGGTTCGGTTAATATTATTCGCAATGAACAGGGAGTATTTTACGGTGATAATTCTGATGGAGAAGGTTTTATCAGAGATGTTAAGAGCAATCATAGACTATCTTTTCGCAATAAGAAATTATTAGTCTTAGGTGCTGGTGGCGTGTTGCGGGGTATGTTGATGGAGCTGATTGACCAGTGTCCTAAAAGTATCTTAATTTGTAATCGGAGTCAAGAACGTCTTGAAAGGATTAAACAGGATTTTCCTTTTGATCTGATTAGCACTTGCACTTATAAAAATATTCCTCAAGAGCCTTTCGATTTTATCATCAATGCCACGTCAGCCAGTATTAAGGGACATCACTTACCTTTAAATCCAGCTATCATTGGCCCAGATACTCATTGTCTGGAGTGTGCTTACAAAATTGCCGAACACACGATATTTCAGAAATGGGCATTCGCTTCTGGGGCTAAATCATCAATTAATGGTTTGGGAATGCTAGTCGAACAAGCTGTAGTTGCCCTAGATTTCTTTTCTAATCTTTCTATCAATTCTAGTCCAATCTTGAAGCATTATGAGCGTTAATAGTTTTATTAATTCCTGGCATGAACTCGCCGATAAATTCGATGTTTTTTTTATTGATTTATGGGGTGTGCTAATAGATGGTGAGCGATGCTTTCCCTATGCCATAGAGTGGCTGACATTTCTCAAGAGTCAGGGAAAAACCGTTGTCTCGATCGGCAATACACCGAGAATGGGAGAATTCATGTCTGACCAACTTTCATGCCTGGGTATTAGCCAAACACTTTATCAAGCCATTGTTACTTCTGGAGACACAACTCGATATCTGCTTTCTGCTGAGACAGGTACTAATCAAACAATTGTTGGTTCCCGTTATTATTACATGGGTGAGGCTCAACATGAGCAGTTATTGCAGGGTTTACCGGTTTACCCTACTCGCGAGTTAACCAACCTGAAGAGGCAGAATTTATACTGCTAACGGCAACAGATTCTGCTTTTGAGTCTGCTCAAGATTTTCAAGTCTTTCTAGATAGAAAAGTGACGATGCTATGTGTAAATCCTGATTTACATACTCTTTCACTGCTTGGAAAAAAGCAATTCTGTGCGGGTTCGGTTGCCCAAATGTATCAACAACTGGAAAGAATTCAAACGTCAACAATACCAATCTCTCACTTGTCAAATTAGAATTATAGGTTAGCTGGAAAAATGAAGAGGCTTAACATGAACGAATTTATTAAGAATATCTATGAAGGGGACTCGGTTGTAGGGCGTAGTGGGAAAACTCATAAACTACACTCCACTATCGATCGCGAAGAAGGTGAGTTTTTACTTTCTATCATTAATAGTGATTCCACGATCCGCAACACTTTAGAAGTCGGCTGTGCATACGGACTTTCCTCGCTATATATTTGCTCGGGTACAAGCGAACGGTCGGGCGCTTCACACACGATTATAGATCCTTTCCAAAATACCCAATGGGATGGTGTTGGAATAAAGCAATTGGAGGCTGCAGGAATTGATTTCTACACCCTAATCGAAAAGAAATCAGAATTTGCGCTTCCAAAACTCTTAGAAACCAATGAAGGTCAATTTGATTTCATTTTTATAGACGGATGGCACACTTTCGATCATACACTGCTAGATTGCTTCTATACAACTCGACTGCTAAGAGTAGGGGGTATCCTTGCCATTGATGATGTACACTTTCCATCAGTGAAGCGTGTTGTTGATTTCTTAAAGAATTACCCGTGTTACGAAGAAGTGGGAGTGGTTGGGAAAAAGCTTACAAAATCATCGAAGGAAGTCGATACAAGCTCTATATTGTCTTCAATTAAGCAAGAAATATGGGCAAACATCCTATCGAAGAAATTGTATCGGGAAATATTTGAAGATCAAGAGAATAGAATGGTCGCACTTAGAAAAATCCAAGAGGATAAGCGAAACTGGGACTGGCATGATGACGCGTTTTAAAGACAAAGTAGATAACTAGACAGTGCGAAGTTCTTTGAATAACTATTGCTAGCTAAGGCTTTCAGCAACTCAAGCTTAGAAACTATCCATTCATACTTGTAGGTGCTGCAAGCCTTTTCCAGTAAAACTTTCAGCCATATAAGCAAATCGTTTTTTAGAAGAACTTTGTACTCTCCAGTAGATAACAAGGCAACGGCAATAGATCGTAGCTTCATTATTACTTTAGCTATCCTGACTTTGAGATTTATTCAGCAAATCTAATTTACCTGAGTCTAATACCATTTCTCAAAAAGAATGCTATATCTGATTGGGTGGGGAAGTGTGGGAAGTGTGGGAGGTGTGGGGAGAATAAAAGTAGGAAAAATTTATACTAACCGACTAATAATTGTCAAAAACAGACTTTTAATCTTGGTAACTATTAACTTTTGAAGTATGGCGGAAGTATAGCATTACTTTTGGTAATTGGTATAACAACTAATCTTTCAGACTACAGTCCCTCTGAAAAAGGGAGATTTAGAAGTTTCTCTGCTCAAATACTTGTATTGATTGAGTGTAAGTCCAGCAAGTGAGCGATCGCTTCTAGTTATGAAGCGATCGCCTAGCCCAAAACAAGCAAATTTGTCACTTCCCACACCTACCACACCTGCCACACCTGCCACACCTCCCACACTCCCTACTCCCCACTCCCCATTGCCTCCCCTTCCCCACGGGGATCTGCCGCTGCTTCCAACATCCCACTCTCATCCACCACAACTACATTTGCATTACCCCAACCATCTCGCATTTCTACATTATGTCCGCGCTGTTTCAACTCATTCACAGTTGCTTCACTAACCCCCCCTGTTTCCAACCTCAACTTATCTGGCAACCATTGATGATGAAAACGGGGAGCAGATACAGCTTCCGCAGCATTCATTTGATACTCCAATACATTCAAGACAACCTGCAAAACCGTCGTAATAATTGTACTTCCTCCAGGAGAACCAGTCGCCATAATTAACCTACCATTTTCTGTCACAATAGTAGGAGTCATACTAGACAAAGGAGTTTTTCTAGCAGCTATAGCATTTGCCTCACCCCCCACCAAACCATACAAATTTGGCACCCCAGGAGCAGCAGCAAAATCATCCATCTCATTATTTAACAATATTCCTGTACCAGCAGCTACCACTCCAGCACCAAAACTACCATTAATTGTATATGTCATACTAATAACATTCCGCTCTTTATCCACCACAGTCAAATGAGTAGTATCGGGAGACTCCCAAATATAACTCCTCAAAACTTCTGGTGATGCTGGTTCTACTTCACTCGAACGTCTGACTTGTTCAAGATTAATTTCCTCACGCCGTTTTTGCGCATAACTCAAGCTAGTCAACTCCTTGACTGGCACCTCCACAAAATCTGGGTCTCCCAAATATTTAGAGCGATCGGCATAAGCAACCCGCATTGCTTCAGTCAGTAAATGAATAGTATCAGGATTTTCTCTACCCCACTTTTGCAGGTTGGTCTCTCCCACAATATTTAACATTTGCAGTAGATGTACCCCTCCAGAAGATGGCGGCGGCATAGCACAAACTTTCGCTTCCCGAAAATTACCACAAATAGGTTGACGCCATATTGGTGTATAATCTTTCAAATCTTCTAAAGTAATTAGACCTCCCGCTTTAGCCATATCACTAGCGATCGCCTGAGCAATTTTACCCGTATAAAAACTTTGAGGATTTTCAGCAATACTTTCTAAAGTTTGAGCTTTATCCGTTTGAATCAGCAAATCTCCCGATCGATATGCTTGACCATTCTTAGTAAATATATCCCTAGCTGCCGGATTTTTATTAATTACCTCTAACTGTTCTTCCAGTTTACTAACGAAGATATCCCTAACCTCAAACCCATCACGAGCATAACGAATAGCTGGTTTTACCAATTCTGACCATGGTAACTTGCCATAATATTTGTGAACAGTATATAATCCTGCCACAGTTCCCGGCACCCCGACTGCTAAATGTCCATCTAAACTTGCTCTTTTATCTACTTCTCCCTTTTCGTTGAGGTACATATTTCGAGTTGCTGCTTTAGGTGCTCTTTCCCGAAAATCTAATGCTTGAATTTTATACTGTTGAGTCTCAGAATTTTCTGGAGGAGTTCCCAATAATAAAAAACCTCCCCCTCCAATACCTGCCGAAAATGGTTCTACTACTGAAATGGCAAAGGCAGTAGCAACCGCTGCGTCTACTGCATTGCCCCCTTTTTCTAGCATTAACTTTCCTGCTTCACTAGCTAGGGGATGAGCAGAAACTACCATACCTTCTTTGCTCCGTTTTAATTCTGCTAGAGGTAGAGATTTTCGAGAGTTGGGGGTACAGCCAAATAGTGATATGGAAAAAGCTACACAACTAAATATTAGTATTTGGGTTTTAGTCTTAGGGAATCGAATCTGAGGCATTTAGCAACTACTAGGATTAACTTTAATTTGTTCTTTACTCCCCTAAATTTATAATGATTTGTGGTTTAAACTTTTTTTGTAGAATTTTTATTTGAGAAAACTTAAAACAAAAATTGAAAAATTTATCAAAAATATTTATCGCCCTTCTCAAGCTCAAGTCAATAAATTATCCAAATTAAATAACTAGACTTGGAAACTTTAGCTGCCTAATTTCCATAATTTCTACTCCCCGCTCCCTACTCCCTAAATTCAGGGTGTATATTTTTTTATTTGGAAGTCCCTTATGTTACCTTTCAACCAAAATTTAAGGTAATGCTATACATAGAAAAAACTACAACCCTGTAGATATCTTACATATCATATCCCTAATCAGTGTCTTAATTAACTGAAAACTACTGTAATGGACAAATAATATCAAATCCGTTAGTATCAGTACAATTCACGCCTCCTAGGGTTTTGGTGACCAAACCCCTACGAAACTAGGAGTTTTTGCCAATAATGATGGTATAATATCCCAACTCCAAAGTAAGAAAATTTGATATAACAGGTCAATCAAATAATTTAATGTGTCAAACTCTACAAATTTGACTTAAAATTTTATTAAGGATTTTTTTTAAATCTGTCTACCTCGGGGCACTTGGTGGACTTAAAACAAAAATGTCTGTGGAGATGGTTTAGCAAGGATTAATACTGAGTATTAATCTAGGCAAAAATCAGTAGAAGCAGAAAACCTGAATCGTGAGGTTTAGGAATTCCGGTCTATCGCGAATGCTTGGGGTCGGAAAAATGTCAATTAATGACTATTGCAATTTTATTAAAAGTTGAAACAGGAGTCAGGGAATAAAAGACATTAGACAGCTAGGAGCAGTATAATCCTAGGTTTGGCTAAGTGTTTGGCAACTTAAAACTTCAGGAAAAATTCTGAGTACTGAGTTCTTGACTCCTAAATTCTTTTATAGTTTTCAATTATGGAATGGCAAGAAAATTCTGGTAATTGGGTATTAATACCTTCTCAGCCCAAAGCAGTCATACATTTTTTGGGTGGAGCATTTGTCGCAACTGCACCCCATGTCACTTATCGCTGGTTATTGGAGATTCTAGCCAATCAAGGCTATGCAGTAATAGCTACTCCTTTTGTCAATACTTTAGATCATTTAGCAATGGCTAAAAATGTTCTCAGCAGTTTTGAGAATTGTCTTAATCATTTATATGCTAGTAGAATACTCAGGAAAAAATCTTTACCTATATATGGAATTGGGCATAGTATGGGATGTAAGTTACATTTACTTATAGGTAGTTTATTTTCCATAAAAAGGGCTGGCAATATTCTCATATCTTTCAATAATTTTGCAGCTCGTGATGCCATCCCCCTGGTCGAACAAATATCTTCTGTAGTGAAAGTAGAGTTTACTCCCTCCCCAAAAATCACAAACAGCTTAATTCAAAAACGTTATCGAATTCGGCGCAATTTATTGATTAAATTTAATGATGATAATATAGATCAAACTCTTCGTTTGAGCGATATATTACGACTACGTTTTCCCAGTATGGTCACAGTTCATAGATTAAAAGGAAACCACTTGACACCTTTGGGTCAAGACTTAAGTTGGTCTGTAGGACAAGTATATACCCCTGTAGATGCCATTGGTCAATGGCTGAAACAAGAAGTTTATCGGGACTTAAATCAACTTAAACGTGAAATCCTACTTTGGCTGAATCCCCTAGCACCAATATCATAGCTTCATCCTGATAAATTCCAGATTTAGGAGTCATCATCATAAGAATCATTATCTTCTGGCGAATCTGGCCAATATTGTTTGACAATTAACAAACAGTTACGATTATCAGATGTACGGGTATAACTAATATCGTCTGCTATGGCATACATTAATTTTATACCCCTTCCACCACCAGCAAAGATATCTGTTTGAGTGGGTTGCTGTTTTAGCCATTCAAGTAAGTCAAAAGGCTGACCATAATCCCAAATTTTAATTTTCAGATAATTAGTATATATTGTAACTTCAATGTCTATAAGTGTTTCTCTAGGCAAATATTTATGGGCATGACGAGTTGCATTAGTAAAACCTTCGGCTAAAGCTAGCTCACACTGTAACCAAACTTTTTTTGGAATTGGTGCTTGGTGCAACTGCTCAAACCATGATAAAACTTTATCGTTTTCTCCCAGGTCTGAACAAACTTGTAAATCTGCTTGATGAAACTTTGGTAATTTATCAGAATCTTTGACTTTAGTCACACTTCGCTTCTTAAGTAATTACATAATATTTCACATAATATGATTGTAGAGTATCTGTAGATTACAAGTATAAAAATTTCAAGAGCCAAACCTTGAGATGTAATATTATAGCTTCACACTGAGAAAATTCAAATTATATCAGAATCAGAATTTCCATTTTGAACTTGAGGATATAACCAATAATTTTTGATAATTAACAAACAGTTACGATTATCAGATGTACGAGTATAACTAATATGGTCTGCTATTGCATACATTAGTTTTATACCCCGTCCACCAGGAGCAAACATATCTGCATCTGGTTGTACTTTTAACCATTCTGTCAACTCAAAAGGCTGACCACAATCCCAAATTCTAATTTCCAGGTAGTCAGTATACATTGTAACTTCAATATCTATAGGTGTTTCTCTGGGCAAATATTTATGAGCATGGCGAGTTGCATTAGTAAAACCTTCAGCCAAAGCCAACTCACACTGTAACCAAACTGTTTTTGGAATTGGTGCTTGATGCAATTGCTCAAACCATGACAAAACTTTGTCATTTTCTCCCAGGTCTGAATGAACTTGCAAATAAACTTTGCGAAACTTTGGTAATTTATCGGAACCTTTCACGTTAGTCACACTTTGCTTATTAAGTAATTGGATAATATTTCAGGTATATTTTAAGTTATATTATGGAGTATCCGTATAAAATCCATGTAAATAATTAAAATTACCTAAAAGCTTGGTTTCTATAGAACAGGTAATAATAGGTATCTAAATGCAGACTATGATGGGGCAATATCATCAGCAAAGTAAGCAGCAAAGCTAGGTTAATACTCAAGCCGACTGCGTATGGGCATTTTGACTTGTCCCCAGATAATATTCCTTTGGTCAGTTCATAAGAGCTGTCCTAAGGTTTATTTATCCCTTTGTGTAGTAGGAGTTTGGTCCCCAAAACCCTACAATAATTAATCCCCGTGACTTTAGTCTGGGGAGTAGTCAAAAACTCCTAATGGTCTACTCACTTTTATGTCGGCTTTGGCCCAAACGGTGAATTGTTTAACTAAGTCCATGATATATAAAGTTTTGGTTATTGATGATGATACTGCCATTCAGGAATTGCTCAAAAGAGTTCTGCGGAATCAGGGTTATGAGGTAACAGTATCAAGTAATGGTGAAGAAGGTTTTCAAAAGGCAAAACTCCTGCAACCTGCTTTGATTATCTGTGACTGGATCATGCCACGACTCACTGGAATAGAAGTATGTCGTAGGGTTAAAGCTAGTTCTGATTTGTCCACAACTTTCTTCATTTTACTAACTTCTTTAGGAACGGTTGAAGATCGAGTCCAAGGTCTTGATGCTGGTGCTGATGACTTTATTTCTAAACCCATAGAAATGAATGAACTGGAGGCTAGGGTCAGAGCTGGACTGCGACTACATCAGCTTTCTCAAGATTTGCAGACTCAAAAGCAACTACTAGAAGCAGAATTAGCTGAAGCTGCTGACTATGTGCGTTCTCTCCTACCAGAGTCTTTAACAAAACCAGTAACAGTTGAATCCCAGTTTATTCCTTCTCGCAAGTTAGGGGGAGACTGCTTTGATTATTATTGGTTAGATGAAAATTACTTAGCTGTATATTTATTGGATGTCGCAGGTCATGGTTTACGAGCTGCACTTCCTTCTGTTTCGGTTTTGAATTTGTTGAGGTCAAAGGCCATACCTAACATCAATTACCATCAACCTAGTGATGTACTTAAGGCCCTCAATAATACTTACCAAATGACGTATCAAAATGACAAATATTTTACAATTTGGTATGGCGTGTATAATCGCTCTCAAGGTCAACTGGTTTATTCAAGTGCTGGTCATCCCCCAGCTATTTTAATTTCGGGTGATGGTCAGCTCGCTCAGGCCAATAAATTGAAAACTCCTGGAATGCCCATTGGTATGTTTCCAGAGGCTACTTATACAGATGATTTTTGTGTGGTTGAAAAGTCTAACTCTCTTTATATATTTAGTGATGGTGTTTATGAAATACCTCAACCTGGAGGTGATATTTGGGGTATAGATAACTTTATTAATCTAATTTTAGAATACAATCAACATGGTTTTTGTCATCTAGATAAGATATTGGACTATGTGAGAGAGTTGAATGGTAGTAATGTCTTTAGTGATGATTTTTCTTTACTAAAAGTTGTTTTTGGTTAGGCTGTTTATGTCTCCTCAAGTTATTGCAGGATTGAGATTAAATAAAATATACAATTAAAAAAGCAACGTTTAAATAGATTAAGCATCACTCTGTCGAAATTCTATAAGTAATCAAACTATCATTCCTAAGTTTAATGCTTGTTTCCAGAATTATTGTTGATCGGGATATATCTGGTAGCTGATTCAGACTAAATCAACTACTACTAAGTCTTGATTTTTGGTTCTATTCTACAAAAAAAATCATTTTCAGAACAATTTTAGTTAAATAATATGATAGTTATTTCCCTATGATTCTCATTTCTATTCTATTTTAAGAGCTATGGGTAATTTTTATTTTCCTCTAGCTAATATCATTTCTCTTTAAATACTTACAAATAAAGATTTTAGAAAACAGGGAATAAGGAACAAAGGCAAATTTAGGATATTTTCTCTCTCAATAGAAATACATTTTTTTATGGCTAATTAATGAAACTTGAGAGCATGGTAATTTGGAGTTAGTATCTTCATCCTAACTAATTCCGAAATTTGATTTATACTATATCCGAAGTTAAATGCTAAACACTTTAATCTGATTAGGCTAGGTTTAACTCTTGACTAGAATTGCCTCAAAATGATTACTTAACTTAGATGGCTTTAATCTTCATGGCACTTACAAATCAAACATAGAAATTATTCAAGCTAAAGTATCTTAGAATTCAGATAAGTAGAAGCTTCGTTAGAACGTTTTGATTTGATTTTTTTTCCAGACATCAATTTAGATATAGATAGTTAATCTCATCTCAAATCAAAAATTTCTTCCTACTCAATTTTTTTTTAGATGTACGCTTTTTCATGGATGCACCCCTTTTTACCCATAAATATTTCACATTTTGTTTTAATTATTAAGGGATTTATAGAGGAAGATTGAATCTACTAACTACATACTTTCTAAAATCTAAGATACTTATTTACAACTTTTATGATTGGCTTTGAGGCTGAAGATTGGTATTAGATTCAATAAGATTTTTTTCAAACTCTTCTCGGCTAGGAAATATTTCAAAAACTCTGTCCATACTTGTTAGTTCAAACAGAATTCTAATTTGCTCATTAATAGAACATACAACTAACTGAGAGCCAGCAGCACGAACAGTTTTAAGTGCTAAAACTAAAGCACCTAAACCAGAGCTGTCCATAAAAGTTACTTCTTTAAAATCTATCAATACAATATCAGCTCCAGCATCAACTTGTTCACTAATTTCTTGGCGAAATGAAGTAGCTTTAGTACCGTCTAAAATACCAGAGGGTTGAATATATTTAACAACAGTGGTCATATTTTCTAGCAGCTATAATTCTCAGCATTAGGAAACCTAGGCTAGTATAGCTTATTACTGAGATTAAGTCCAAGTATATCCAAATCAATTCTTAAGTTTAAAGAACAGATAAGTCAAAAGCAACTATTACATTAAGCTTCTCTGCTCTTTGATTTAAATTTTGGGACTAACTTTGGCACGGAATAGCAGTTTATCCCCTTGCTTATAGCCAGTATAACGAACTTTTACCATTTCTCCTTTCTGTACAGACCCCTCCATCAATTGATGCAACTGGGGGTCAAAAGGAACTTCTGCTCCAACATTAGCGATAGATTCGACATTCCACCGTTCCATCAGTTTTTCTACTGGACGTAACAAAGGCAATATTTTTACTGCCCCTAGACTAGGGTTTTGTTTTGCTTTCTCTACAACAGTAGGCCATTGCTGTAGCCAAGATTCTAAAATTTGTAAACTAGAATGCTGAAACTCTTGCATTAACAATTTTTTTTGTTGCTCTAATTCTTTCTGGAGATTGTTATATTTTTGTTCTACTGCTGAGGTGGAATTTTCTGGAGATTTTTTGATAAGTTCAGGTGCAAAATTAGTTAATAGTTCTGTTAAAGTTATTCCTAATGCTTGACTAATTTTGAGTAAAACATCTAGTCGCATTTTTGATGCTAGGCCACGTTGCAAGCGCATAAGCTGTAGTTCAGAAATTCTAGCTTTTTGACTTAATTGTCTATAGCTGGAAATATTTGCGTTTTGCATTAGGTTTTGTAACTGGGGGGTATAGTTTCTTGTAAAAGAGTGATTCATTTCGCCAGATACTAAAGGAAAAGAGCAAACTTTTTTTTTCTAGTATAGAATATATCATAATTGCTAACTATTGGTAGTATAAAGTTATTAAAAAATTCCATTTTGAATTTACTCAATATAATTTGAGATTTTTTTTCGATTTATATTTGCCTCATGTTAGTTTGACTTTTCCCGGCTTAATTTCCTGACATGGTATTTGTTTTAAGTAATTAGTTCAATAATTAATAATTATGGTTTAAAGCCTCTCATGAGCAAGGAGAAAAAGCGGTCGGAAAGCGGAGCAGTCCGTTAGGATGAGATGGCGAAGTCTCCCGCTCTTTCAGAGCCGCTGCGCTTTTCATGTCGGCTCTTAGCCGAAACGCCATATCCAATCGACCAAGAGAAAAGAAATAATATTTCCGATAATTCAATTCCGTAACGGTTTTAACCAGAGGTAATTATCAATTATCAATTATCCATTATCCATTAATGAACTCTTCTTATAAAGAAGAGGATTGGCTAAAAGGATTTTTTTATTCTCACAGTTTTTTCCATTCCCCTACTCCCCTACTCCCTATACCATTAGTATCTACCACTACCAAAAATATTAGTAAAAGCAAATAGTTTACCAGACTCTATCTATAGCAATCCTATTTTATTCCTGTCAAAAATCTTACTGCTTTTTAGGGAACAGAAAACACTTAACTCTTAACTGGTAATAGTTTCAGTTTTTT
This sequence comes from Dapis brunnea BLCC-M229, assembly GCF_050015995.1. Taxonomy (NCBI): domain Bacteria; kingdom Bacillati; phylum Cyanobacteriota; class Cyanophyceae; order Oscillatoriales; family Microcoleaceae; genus Dapis; species Dapis brunnea. Next base: position 60,663 of record NZ_JBNHEP010000127.1, read on the forward strand.
TATTTACTTTTTGATTACCCGCAACCTATGCGCGGATTGCTATATTTGTCCTTAATTTTTATTGCGGACTGCTAATCTAGCATAGGGAAGACCCAATATAGAAATAGTTTTTCGGTTACTTTAACCCCATTAATTTACTACTTTATATTCAAAATTTGGTAGTGGTATACAAGTAGTGATATATTAAAAAAAGTCAAGTAGTCAAGGAAATACTATTTCTTTGAAACTAAGAATTTAAGATAATTTCTGTTCCCAGTTAAGTGTTAAGTGTTCCCTACCTCTACCCTAAATCACTACATCTACAGGACTACCCAAAATTTTTATTGATTTTGATAGTATGAATACTCCTAAATAGCACTGCTTATTAACTTTTAATAACTCTTGCTCATCTTGAGACATTTTGATTTCCATTTCATTCACAAAGCCCTATTATATCTGTTTTTTGAATTCATTATCCGAATAATTTTGCTGATGTTTTCAAATGCTTTAGTAATACTATTAAATAGGTAGATAAAATTAAACACAAAATCACTCAAAAAAGTAAATTAATCCAAATAATTGTGATATTAACTACCCATGGTAACTCTATCTGTAAATTAACATTCTATTGTCTACCCTACGTTATATTCAAAATTAACTTTATTTATCGCCAGGTAGTTACATAATCTTTTTCATTAATAATTCGATCGAAAATAGCTGCTGGATAATCCCACTATAATCGCAATATAAGACTGTTGAAAGGAAAATATCTAGGAAAATGAAAAACTATAATGATTAAAATATTAGGTTTTTCAATATAGTCATTTTTATGTACAATAATCATAAAATAAATACTACAGAGGTGAAGAAAATTGCCCAATAAAATATCTAAACAGTATTTCCCTTACAAATTAATACCAAATACAATCTTTATAACAGGCTTGCTACTAGGATTAAATATAATCCCAGTCAACGCTTTAGAAGAATATAATAGATTACTTAAAATAGGAATTATACAAAGATTTGGTACTAAACCAACAGATAAAATTATTATTAAAGCTACTCCTGGAGATAAATTAACTTTACGCTTTAAAACTCCAGGAGGAGAAGAAACTCTTACTACTGAAAAAGTAGAAGTAAAAATTAAAATGAAACCCCTAGAAAAACCTCTCTTAAAAGAGCGGTTAATTCTCAGTAGTCACCGCAGTTATGAAAATGCAGAAGAAGATGCCCAGTTCTGGAAAAATAAAGGAATAGAAGTAGAAGTAACTCAACCAGGAAGATGGAAAGTTTGGGCAAAAAGAGAAGTCTATAAAACTCCTTTATTACGACGCTGGCTATTAGAAAGTATACAAGCTCATAGTAATACAAATGTCTATCTCGAGCTGGAAGCTTTAAAACAACAACCCACAGCTTACTGGAATATGAATGGTTATACTTATCATCGCCATGAACTACATATTACTGCCGGGAAAAATGAAATTATCATCAATAATCAATTTAATCAAGACACAGCAATACCAGAAGAACGACGTTATGCTGGCTCATTAAAACTCAAACCTAATGCTTATGGTACTTATACATTGGTGAACAATGTACCAATAGAAACTTATATTCGGGGAGTAGTACCCCATGAATTAGGAGCTTGGCCACCAAAAGCATCCCTAGAAGCTCAGGCAATTTTAGCTAGAACTTATGCACTCAAAAATTTACGTCGGTTTGCAGCAGATAATTATGAGTTGTGTGCTGATACTCACTGCCAAGTTTATAAAGGATTAGATGTCTACCCAGAAACAGATGCAGCAGTAGCAGTAACTAGGGGAAAAGTTATGACTTATGAAGATGAGTTGATAGATGCAGTTTATTTTGCTGTTAGTGGGGGTGTTACGGCAGATTTTAATGATTTGTGGAATGGTGATGAACGTCCTTATTTACAACCTGTTGTTGATGCAGCTAATAATATTTGGGATTTATCTACAAATAGTTTAGCTTCTGAAGAAAACTTCCGTAAGTTTATGAGTCTTAAAAAAGGATTTAATGAAGAGGGTTGGATAGAATTTCGTTGGCGGGAAGTTGTTAGTTTACCAGGTATAGTTAGCTATTTAAAGAGTTATTTTCGACAGAAAAAAAGCCCTTTTGCTCAATTTGAAACAGTAAAAAAGGTAAAGGTAACGGAACGATCGCCTAGTGGTCGTGTATTGAAAATGAATGTCGAAACAGACCTAGGTACTATACAACTGAATAAGGATGAAGTGCAAAATGCTTTTTGGGTGCCTTGGAGTACGCTATTTTATCTAGACCCTATATACAAACCAGATCAAAGTTTATGGGGTTATGCTTTTGTTGGCGGTGGGTTTGGACATGGAGTTGGTTTTAGTCAGAAAGGTTCAATTAAGTTAGCTGAGTTAGGTTGGAGTAGCGATCGTATTCTCAGTTTTTATTTTCCGGGAACCGAACTCCAACCTCTCAGCGAGTTAGTTACCTTTGGACAATAATAGTTATAGCGATCAAGGCGAAATAGGTTGGTTGTTTATAGTTAATTCCAATCAACTATAAACAATCAAAAAATTCTAAATTATCCTACATTCTAAGATAATTGATAACTAATTTTGGCGTTGGTGATTTTGGCTATGATTATGTATTAATTTTACATTAATGCTAATTGCCTAACTATTAACATTGAGCATTTTATATTTGGCAAAATTTAGGTTTCATAGCTTGATTCACCAACGCCCTAATTTTATATATTATCTTCTTGGTGAGTCATAATAGTGCAGTCTTTTTTCGGATAAGCTACACAAGTTAGTACGCATCCTGCTGCAATTTGATCGTCATCTAAGAATGACTGATCGCCTTGATCTAAACAATCATCTGCATTACCTTCTACCTTTCCTGCACAACTTGAGCAAGCACCAGCGCGACAGGAGTAGGGTAGGTCTAAACCTGCTTGTTCAGCAGCATCAAGAATATATGTATCATCCTCACAATCAATAGTTTGATTAATTCCTTCTGCTTCATTAATCAGAGTAACTTTATATGTAGCCATGTAATTTTCCTCTCAAAATTGGTAGACAAATCTTGTTGACACTCCACTGGATAAATCCGGGTGGATTCTTCACAGGAGCTGTCAAACGGGCGCTATTGCCACGTTTTCCACATTGCTCGAAACGGCCACATTGCCAGTACCATACAATAGCACGCTACAGAAGCAGTCCACTAGTGGGACTTACACAAAATAGAAGTAGAAAATAGGCTAAAATATAGACAGGCAAAGGTTTTTACATCAAAAAGGCATAAATCCTTAATTACCAATAGTTCTAGGTATTTTTAGGGCATTGACGTAATTCCCTGATCTAGAGTGACTTTCAGCTATTTCTTGGCCTAAAAATGTTTAAGTCCCACTAGGCGATGCCAATCGCCACTACTCTCTCCAGTATGGCGACTATTGAGGCTACTTTTAGGTATTAGTTATTGATTCACTCGCTCTGAGTTACAACGTGCTGGCGAAGGGCTGGAAACAGAGTACGAACACTGAGACATCTTTTCGATTAACTACCATTTAACATGGATTGTCCCAACGTTTTCAAGCTTTCACCATGATTCAGGGGTCATCGTGTCTATTTCCATTATAGCACATTTGACTACAGGTTAAAACTCCTCTCCTCGTTTCCATCCAACGCTTAAAATACCGTGGGTTTCCCACTTACCGAATTTTTCTGATGATTCTTGATTAACTTGAAGTTGTCAACTAAAGTCTTTAGTAAAGTTCTTCTTCTTTGTGAGTTGTGATAGTACAATCAGAGGTAGGATAAGCTACACAAGTTAGCACATATCCTGCTGTCATCTGGTCGTCATCTAAGAAAGATTGGTCAGACTGATCTACTGTGCCTGATTCAACTTTACCAGCACAGGTAGAACAAGCTCCAGCACGACAGGAGAAAGGTAAATCTAGTCCTTGTTCTTCTCCTTCATCAAGAATATACTTATCATCAGCACATTCAATTGTTGACTCTCCATCTGGAGTTTTCAGGGTGACTTTGTAAGTTGCCATATTATGCTCCTTTATTTAATACTTTCGTCTTTATCTGCACCAGCTAATAAGTAACATACTCCCACACTAATCTTGCGGTGTAGTGTTGATTCTTGCTTCTGAGTCCCCCTGTTGCGTTGGACAGACGCCTGCTTTAAGTACGGGATGCCTCACCCCTCTGTGTTTTATATTTCTATCTAGCTGGGTTTTGATCGCGACACATCACAATGTCCCAGTACAGACAGGTAAAGAATTATCAGAGATAATTCTTTAGGGACTGTTTTCCCAAAATAGCTAAACTCTAGAAAATAGTAATAGTTTAACTCTTTATTTACTGGAACAAGTAGTAACAGCGTGGGCAAATTAACTAGTAATTCTCACACACAACGCTTAGTAGATGTGAGAATTACTTTCTTACTGGTTTCCACTGTTTGAATGTCTCGGAATTTGCCTAGTTTTTCCTATCCTTCCGTCAAGGTATTTTGCGCTTTCCAACGCTGCCCATTTCATTTCCCATCAGGTTTCATGTTAGCGACAGCAAAAAACTTGGGATGTTAAGACTGGCAAATTCTTGTTTAGACTCTTGTGGATATCAACCAGGTTTTACAATTTTCTACAGCAGTTAATAACTACAGCCCATCTTCCTGATGAGTTAAAATTTTACAATCAGATGTTGGCTTGGCTATACAAGTTAGTACCCATCCTTCGTCAATTTGCTCGTCCTCTAAGAAAGTTTGATCACTTTGATCTACTGTGCCTGACTCAACTTTACCAGCACAAGTAGAACAAGCACCTGCACGGCAGGAAAAAGGTAAATCGATTCCTTGCTCTTCAGCAACGTCAAGGATGATGTCATCTTCAGGACAATCAATTACTTTTTCACCATCTGGTGTAACTAGAGTAACTTTGTAAGTAGCCATTTAATTTTTCTCTCCAGAGTTAAATATTATAAGTTAAACTTATACAATTAACCAAGGCTGATTAGCCAGTTAATTTGTACTTGTTTTTTTTCTATCTCTGATATTAAGGGAAAAAAGCAAACTTGTAAAACCTATTAGACCCAAAATTACTATAGAATTTATTATAAATAATTCTAATTTAATTCTGATTACTTATATCTTATTGGCCAATCATTATGGCCTAAATATTAAAAAATAATAAAATATAGCACAAATATATGAATATATAATTTATGATAAGAAAATTTTTTTCATTCTATTTTTGCTATGACTCAGACAAATATATCTTCCCCTTTTTGCTCTACTATCCCGATCGGAGTTGGTATTGTTGGCACTGGTTATGCCGCTAACGCTAGAGCTAAGGCATTAAAAGAAGATGAGCGATCTCTCCTAGTCACGGTTGCAGGTAATACCCCAGAAAAAACTGAGGAATTTAGTCAAACCTTCCAAGTTCAGAATACAACTTCTTGGCAACAACTAGTAGAACGAGACGATTTAGATCTAGTCATCATTTCTACTATTAATAGAGATCATGGAGCGATCGCTCGCGCTGCTCTTGAAAACGACAAACATATTATAGTTGAATATCCTCTCTCCCTAGACCCAACTGAAGCCGAGTCATTAATTTCTCTAGCAGCCAAGAAAAATAAACTATTGCACGTTGAACATATAGAACTTCTCGGTGGTCTCCACAATGCCATTAAACAATCTTTGTCTAAAATTGGTAAAATTTTCTACGCTCGTTACGTCACAATTAATTCTAAACAACCTGCACCCCAAAAGTGGACTTATCGCTCTTCACTATTTGGCTTTCCTTTTGTGGGAGCACTTTCTCGTTTGCATCGGTTTACCGATCTATTTGGTCAAGTTGATACAGTTAATTGCCAAAGTCAGTTTTGGTATACTGATATCGATATTTATAAAGCCTGTTTGTGTACTGCTCAGTTAAGGTTTAATAATGATGTAATTGGGGAAGTTGTATATGGTAAAGGTGAAACATTTTGGCAATCAGAAAACATCTTTACTCTTTACGGCGAAAAAGGTACATTAATTTTTACTCCCCAACAAGGTCAACTATTGCAGGGAGAAAAAATACAAATTATAGAAGTGGCTGCTAGGCGTGGTTTATTTGCCAAAGATACAAAAATGGTAATTGAACATTTGTTGGGAGGAGTTCCCTTATATGTAACTCCAGAAGCAAGTTTGTATACTTTAAAAGTTGCTGACTTTACCAGAAAAGCATCAGAAACAGGGAAAACTATTGAGGTTAAATAATTCAAAAGAAGTGGTGCCTCATAGGGAGATGGGGTGGTGGGGTGATGGGGAGGGTGAGGAGTGTGGGAGGTGTGGGAAGATGAATAAGAGAACAGTTTTCATTAATGGATAATGGATAATGGATAATTGATAATTGCCTCGGGTTTTAACCGTTACGGAATTGAATTATCGGAAATATTATTTCTTTTCTCAAGGGGAGATTGGAGGCTCGCGTTTCGGCTAAGAGCCGACATGAAAAGCGCAGCGGCTCTGAAAGAGCGGGAGACCTCGTCATCCCATCCTGACGGAATGCTCCGCTTTCCGACCGCTTTTTCTCCTTGCTCATGAGAGGCTTTAAACCATAATTATTTAATTATTAATTATTAACAATTAATAATTCGGTAATTATTAGACATCTCCAATAATAAAAAATAAAATCAATTATCGCACATAGATCATCAATTCTTTATCCTTACTCCTTCTTTTCTGGAGATGTCTATTTTGAATGGTAAAATTATTGTAGTGTGGGCATCTTGCCCGCTAGCTGTGTACCTTATAACACAGGGAAGTGCTGTAAATTGTACAGCACTTTTCAGATTGATGAACCAATAGCCACAACCAAAAGCTTGTAAAGACCTTCCATAGAACGTCCCTACTGTGATCTACTGAAATGAAAACCGCTGTAAGATGGGAGAATGAACGTCAAATTACTCATCAGAAAAAATTTGACCCTCCCAAACCTAATCTTGAAATTTAATCGCAACTTTTCTCATCTTCATCTCCGCACACTTCCCACACTCCTCAATCCCTTGGCTATATTTTTAACCTAACCAATACCAAACTCAACAATCATTTGCTCTACCTGATCAGCCACCAGAGGGTCTGGGTCATTCCTCAAATTAGGCAATAATTCAACCAATGCACGTTGAGATGCCATCCGCAAGTAAGCTAGAGCAGCCTCTCGCACAAAACCAGTAGGGTGGCTTAAACAAACTAAAGTTTGTTCTGCAGTTAAACTCCAACGAGCCTCACGAGCCATCTGTAAACAGCAGGCTAAAGCCCAGTCAGAAAGAAAATGACGAAAATCTAGGAGATGTCGTAAGCGATCGCTAGGAGCCATTGGTTGATAAACAACGAGATCGGACAAACTACTTAATTTTTCCTCATAACTATTTTGATCCAAAATATCAATTAACGAGCGCTTACAAGAAATATCTACAGTATTATCTAAAATCTCCAAACCACGGGCCACATTTGAACGGGAATCAGACTTAATATTAAAAGCTGCTGCTTGAATAGAACCCAATGGGTAAAGAAATTTCATTAACAAAAAACACTGTTCTATAGCATCTAACTCCAATAATTTGAGAGACCGTAGCAATATTTCTGTATAATCAGTTGTTAGTTTTCCATTAACTTCCTCTAGAGCAGTAGAGTGAGAAGTAGTTGAATTCATATCTACCCCAGATAAGTCTACTATACCTGCATAAATCTGTCCCAGAAACATCAACTCTTGCTCTACTAAAATTTCAAGTCCACTACGACCTACTCGTTCAAGTACACCTTCAATTCCAACTTCTCCTGGCATTTTCAACAATCTGCGTAAAATATTACGGCGTGTCATACCCCAGGTAGTCATCATTCTATTTACCAGAGAATCCAGTGCTTCAATTGTACCAATTTCACTAATAGCAGTCCAAGCCTGTAATCTAACTAAATCGGACTTGTGAGTATCATCCGCCAACCTGACCAGCATCGGAATTGCATCATTACCTAATCTTACTAATGCTTGCAATGCAGCTTCCCTGGTTGATTTGTAGGATAAACCCCGTAAAAGCGAGGGGTAGTAGCTTTCTAAATGAGTAGCAGCGATTACATCCATACAATACTTTCGCACTCGTAACGATTCATCCTGTAATAAGCTAGGAACATACAATCGTAACCCTTGCAAATAATCTGCTTCTCCCAAGGCACGAACTCCCATTACTCTTTCTTTTTCTTGCTTGGAAGTAATCATCCTGCGTAAAACATTAGTAGCTTCAGCTTTTTGTTCTCTGTCTCCTCGACGCATAATTAAAGCTGCTGCTGTACCTCTTACTACTGGGTCTACTGAAGATTGTAAATAAGGTCGTAGCTGACTAATATCTGGTTCTGATTCTGTGAGCCAGATGTAGCGTAAGGCTAAAGCCAGAACTTCTGGTGGTACTGATGCCTGGGTTAGGGATTGTACTTGTTTGAGATAAACTGGGTTAGGGTGATTTAACATCACTTCCAGACTTTGGCATTGTAATGCAGGTGACATTACTTGCAGGAGTGGGGCTAATATTTCACCTAAATTTTTTTGGTCTATTTGACTTAGTAGCTCAATACAGGAACGTTTATCTTCTTCTGAAACACCCTTTTCCAAAGTTTCTACTACTGAGCGTTTCAGAGCACGCATATCTACATCTAATACACCAAATCTTCCTTTGCCAGCACTTCTTACCAACAAGCCTACATATTGGTTTCTAATTAACCATATCACTCCTAGCCATAACAAACCAGATATAATTATTGCAATGACAAATATCAGACCTTGCCGATCTTGAAACCCTGTTTGATTGGAGTCTAATATTAATCTACATAACCAGAGAATTGCTAATATTATTAATCCACTCAAACCTGTAGAAAATGGTTCTGCTACTCCATTTACCATTGTTTGAACATCACTACGAATATTTTCTGGTAAAGGTTGGAATAAAACCGGTCCGGTAGTTTCAATTAATGTATAGTGTAGTAACTCATCTAAAAATCTCAGAATTACTAATCCTACAAATACTGAAAATAATCCTGTTATTGCACCTGTAAAAGAAAATAACCCTAAAGCTATTGCGCCTAATGGTAGTACCATTGCTGTACCAAAAACACCTATTCTTTCTACCAAACGACTAGAGGCAAACCATTGAGTTGCTACTTGACAACTACTCAAAATTCCTTCAAACAACCCCAAGAAACTTGCTATTTTACTTGCTCCATCAACAGCCTGGTTTTGCAATTCTAGTTGATAAAAGAATTGAAAGTCTATTAATACATATAGCACTTCTGCCATCACAAAGAATATGATTAATGGCAGTATATAACCTTGTAAAGGTCCTTTTATTCTCCGAGTAGAAAATTCTTCTTCGTCCTCTTCTGGTATCCAACGGCTAGAATCAGGAAAAGATTGTTGATATTTCTCTGATAAATATAATAGTATTCCTGAACCCAATATTATCATTAATCCTGATACTATTGTGACGTTATTCAGCGGTACAAAGTATAGTATTAAAGGTAAAGAAAATCCACTAATTACTCCTGCTACTAAAAAACCACTACTTATTATTGGATATGTCCGTTTAATTTCTCTAATATTAAATAACTGATTAGCTGTGATTGAAGTATTCAAATCGTTAAGCAAGTAACAAGCTTCTACCCACAACCACATCATAAAAGTAGTAAGAAAAGCTAAACTTAGACCAGCTATCGTGATATTTTCAATGCCAATCCCAAACCTAAATAAGAATAAAGGAACTGCCATTAGTAATAGAATTACCACTATTACTCGGCGCAGGGGCATGATTTTCTGTAGCCAGGAATAGATAAAGCCTAAACCTGAACCTATGCCAGCACTAGCAATATATATCCAAGGTAGTTTGTCAGCACCATATTGGTCTAAGAATAGACTAACTGTACTTAGTTCTAACCAAATTAATCCTACAGAAGTAAGAGTGTATACCACGAACATTAGTAAGGTTCGCTCTACTTCCTCATAACGGAGATTGAGGGAGATTAGCAGTTTATTTCCTAATCCTGTATAACTTTTTAAACTTCTCAGTTCCATGTAGTTTACTGAATAACTAAAGTGTATAGTTAGTAAACTAGTGCCACTATGGGGAAGTCAAAAGTCCAAAGTTAAAAATCAAAAGTATTGATTGGTAAGGCTTTTGGGGTTTTGTAACTGTTCAGTTGTTTCCGCCATCATGCACTAGAATTTGTTCTGGCCTAATCAACCTCCTTCTCGATCCCCTCATTTAAGCTCAAACCATTAACCTGTCTCAAATACAGAAAACTATATTTCAATTCTTAGCAAGTCATACCACTAATTATGATAGCCGAGTTAAAAGAGCAAAAGTCATCTTCACAGCTACCTCCGGAAGCAATAATAGAACAATTGGTGAATAATTACAACTGCATCCAAGGCAAGTGAGGCTGTGACTAAAAAGGGGCTTAGATACTTCTGAGGAACTGGCAAGTGCTAAAACTCAAGAGGTTAATCACAAGAAATTCAAGAAGATTATAGAAAATATCCTCAAAAGGGGCTTAGATACTTCTGAGGAACTGGCAAGTGCTAAAACTCAAGAGGTTAATCACAAGAAATTCAAGAAGATTATAGAAAATATCCTCAATTAGACTCTGTACCTAGCAACAACCAAATTCTTTCCACTGGAAAGTGTAATTTCTCTATTTTGGCCAGTAGTTTACTCTCGTACATACTACATTTTATCTTCCACCTCAGACCTCAAGCAGAAGATTATGAATTTTATTGACTATTTCAACGGTACTCTTGCCAAGCCTTTTGTCTTGAAGTTTTAGGGGTTTTCAAAGTATGATTAAGTAGATTAATATGCCACGCTTATACTGGCTCAATCATCATACTAAATGATGATGATGATCATATTTAGTTTGGCTGGGGAACATTTGTTTTTTATAGCGATCAAATGGATGAGTATTCTATCTCAATAACAGGGCATAGATCCGACTGCTCAATTATTTATGCTATCCTGCACTAGCTTTACTTACTAAAAAATTAGTATTCTATTATACTGTATGAATAGTATAGTTAGAGTTGTAAATACTTTGAATATCCAACTTTACTTTTTAGGGGAGAACAACATCATCATACTGCGTCCCTCCCTCTTAGGAGCCTGTTGAACCTCAGCTAAATCTTTTAAATCTTTTGCCATCCGTTGCAATAATTCTTCTGCAAGGTTACTATGTTGTATCTCCCTGCCTCGGAACATAATAGTAGCCTTCACTTTATCACCAGATTCAAGAAAGCGCTTTGCATGAGATAAGCGAACATTATAGTCATGCTCTTCAATTTTATAGCGCATCTTAACTTCCTTGACTTCTGCGTTATGCTGCTTCTTTTTTGCTTCCTGTGCTCTCTTTTTCTGTTCAAACAGGTATTTACCATGGTCCATTATTTTACAAACCGGTGGATCGGCTGTATCACTTATGAGAACCAGATCAAGCTCCTTTTCTTCGGCCATACGCAACGCTTCTTTTGTATCCATAATTCCCAATTGCTTGCCATCTGGATCGATAGCTCTGACTTTAGGAACTCGAATACTTTCATTAATTTGAGGCTGATTACGATTATTTCTTTTTTCGATTGGCATTAATTAGGATTATTAAAACGATTGTTCAGAGGGACATCCGTACCAAATGAGGCTACGGTATTTAGTTATTGAGACTTTCACAGTTCTACTGAACTTACCCAAATTTACCAAAACTAGAGTTTGAGTTTTGGAGGCTAGCTTCCTGCTTCACGGAGAACAAGTGACCGAAGTCTATAACTTAATTCTCTACCAAGGATTAAATTTAGTGGAAACTCCACTAACTATGGCCTTTGATTGTTTTGAAAACTTTGCTACTCTATTGGACTATTTTCGGGACATATCAGGTTAAGGTTATTGACATAATCCCGACGCTCTCCTACGGGAGAAAGCGGGTCTTTAACCAAAGTTGAGATTAAATCCATTAACCACCCTTTAAGAGTCAACCTACTATAGAAGAGTTTTGTACAGGATTTCAAGCCTTAAATTGAATTAAATTAAATTAAATTAAATTAGCTTCGTTTTTTCTTTAAACTATTGTAGCAAACTTTTAAAATTTTTCAAGGTTTATATTATCCGTAAATAAATATATATATGTCAAACTTTGTCCAATTATTTTGCTTCAGTCGTTAGCCCTTACACTCGAAGTGAGTGATATCATACTTGAAAAAAGAATGTTACAAATAACGAGCTAGTATGCTTGAAAACCTAATTTCCGAATTTCCTATCCTGGCCATATGCCATATTAAGATTTTTGAACTACTTAAAACCTAGCACTTAACTAAAAATTTATTTGTAGCAAGTATCGATCGCGCCTGGTACAATAGGATATTATTGCATCTATTCCTCCCAAAAAGACTAGACTTATTGAAATGTTTGCTTTTATACCCACATTCTTCGTCAATAGGTATAATTTGAATTTGGAAGCAATAGACCCTTAACTATCTCTGACCCATGGAGTTTTATACCTAAAATCAGCAACGCCACAAATCTTAATATTTAGAAATATAATATAAATGTATAGTGACTCAAACTACTAGTGACTGGCAACAAAAAATAGGTAATCAACGAGACTGGGTATGGCGAGGATGGCAAACTCGATACACTTATTCTCGGTGCCAAAATAATCAGGAAACTTTGGCAGGCCATAAATTAGCAAACCCTCCTCTACTACTTTTACATGGTTTTGGAGCATCAATAGGCCATTGGCGACACAATATCAATGTATTAAGTCAAAAACACACAGTTTATGCACTAGATTTAGTGGGTTTTGGCGCTTCGGAAAAAGTGATCGCTAACTACGATAGTAGCTTTTGGGTAGAGCAAGTATACGAATTTTGGCAGACTTTTATTCAAGTACCAGTAATATTAGTGGGTAACTCGACTGGTTCATTAATTTCTCTAGTTGCTAGTGCTACCTATCCAGATATGGTTGAAGGGTTGATAATGATTAATCTACCCGACCCGGGGGCTCAAGCAGAATTAATTCCACCTAAGTTTTTACCCACTGTTGAGTTGATTCAAAATATTATTGCTTCTCCACTGTTATTAAGAGCTTTATTTTTTATTCTTCGCAGACCTGCAATAATTCGCCGTTGGGTTAAACTTGCCTATAATAATCCCGATCTAGTTACAGAAGAATTGGTGGACATATTAGCAGGACCCCCCACCGATCGGGGTGCTACCCGTGCTTTTTGTATTTTATATAAGATTATGGGTAGTACAAAGTTAGGGCCTAGTGTAAAAGCTGTACTTCCTACTCTGGAAGTTCCTATCTTATTAATTTGGGGCAAGCAAGATTTATTAATTCCACCTAAATTTTCTAATCCCAGTCAGTTTACCAAACTTAATCCCCGTTTACAATTAAGAGAATTAGATCGCGCTGGTCATTGTCCCCATGATGAATGTCCCGAAATCGTTAATGATCTAATTCTTGATTGGGTCGCTCAACAAAAATACTAAAATATTTAGTCATCATTCTATATAATCATTTTATATATATATAATCGATTTGGGAGCTTCCTAAGAAAATATAATCAATGGAAAATGCCATAATCAACTAGCTTTACAGATTTGTACTTTGGACAAAAATAAAAATAGTTAGCGCCATATTTACGCTAACTAAGTTGGAGAAATATTTCCTTGTATTCAGTGAATATAATCACTGAAAAATAGCAATAATTACAGTGCTTTTCAGATGGATGAACCACATCGCCACAACCAAAATCTTGTAAGTAAGGGCGAATGGCCATTCGCCCCTACTGTGGTCTACCGACATGAAAACCGCTGTAAGAGTTATCGTCTGCTCCTATAGAAACCTTTTGTTGTTTTTGGGAATTTTTTTGCCTTTGATGATAACTTGATTAGGAGTTCGTGGTGTTGTTTTATATCCTTTTTTCTTAAACCGAGGAAAACCTTTACCAAGAGATTTCATCTCAGAAAAAGCTTTATCTAAAGTCTTCAAAGTTTGTTGTAAGACTTGAGCATTAACTGACTTTAATCTGGGATTAGTATTCTTAGCTATTATTAATTTTTTTGCTTGATGATTGTAATTAGGATAAGCTGCATCAGCATAAATAATGTATTCAAAAATAATTGAACAACTATTAATTGGTGATTTTCTTGAAACACACCAGTCTTTCCGCTCTCTTAATGCGTAATTATATACGTCTTGACAAACATGAAAAATCTGGTTAATTTCAGTTTCTTGTTGTTTGTTTAGCAAAAGGTTTGTACTGGTAAGTTAAAGTAATCAAAGGTTGAAAGTAAAACGTTGATAAATATCTATATTATAACTGATACTGGATTGATTCGCGCTCCGCTCAATTAATTGGCAATTTTGTAATTTATGAGGGGCTATCTGCGTAGGTTTCCCTGGTAGTTTATACGCCCCGTCTCACCGCTAAATTAGAAATTATAGCGAGTCCTCTTTCAAGATTTTATGATAGGTTTTACCTCCAGGATCAGAACTCCTTGAGCAACTGACTGTTTTCTTAATTTTTTATTCCAAAATAATATAATTGATACTGGTATTTTTAATGTGCCGTGAAGTTACAAAAAAAATCAAATAATTTCCCTAAGTTTTATATGTAAATATAAAAGATACTAAGGGGGTAGAATCCAACTGATAATCTGTCAAACTAACAAAACTTAAACTATTCATCCTTAGACTAACAGGACATTCAACTTCATAAAAAGTAGGAGCTAAAAATTCACAAGTATTAGTTGTTGATGAATCTAGATCGGCAAAAGATTGAATAAAGTTCTCTGCTGACCAAGTATGTAAACATTTACCAGTAGAAATATCCCAGAGCTTAATAGTTTCATCTTCGCTTTTACTAATAATAGTTTGACTATTTTGGCTCCAAATTAAAGCATAAATTCGAGCTGTATGTTCATTAAAAATTTGTAGACATTTACCTGTATAAATATCCCATAATCTTACTGTTAGATCGTCACTTCCAGTCGCTAGAAAATTTCCATCTGGACTCCAAACGATTGAATATATTTCTTCTGTATGACCCTCAAGAACTATATGTGATTGACTATTAACTATTGGCAAGAGACGAACATTTCCCCATTTATCGGCGATCGCTAAAAATTCTTTATTCGGACTAGAAGCTATGACAGAAATATTGTCTAATGTTGGTATTTGTATTTTCTCTAACAACATTGGGCTTTCTAAAATATTTCGATCTAGTTGCTGCTTTTGTGATTCTTGGTAATTATGGTCAGGTAAATCTACAAAATTAGTAGGACAAATACAGGAGTTATTATCTAACAATTGTGACTCATTATTTTCATGGCATTTGTGTCGATCGGTTTGACTTGCAGGGCAAATTTTCCCAGGAACTATTGCACAAAACTCTGAGTGTTTGTGGTGAGTTTTATTTAATGTTTCAATAGCTTTTTGGGAATAGATATGAGCAGATTGACGACATTCTATTTTGTGAGAATAAAGATCGCCTACCATTAAGTCAATCTCTAGTTTCATACACAAATTAATCAGATTTTCTATACCATAACTACATAAGGCAGTTTGGTCAGCTTGTAATTTATTTAAAATTAATAATAATTGTTGTTCGAGGGCTTGAGTAGAACTAAATATTTTACTGAGTTGTCTGGCAATAGGTTCGATAATTAGCTGATTTTGTCGTTCTTTAATAGAGCGTTTGCCAGTGGTTATAATTAAGGAATGACTAATAAATAAATTTAAGTTAGTAGTGGTTAATTCAGTAACTATCTGTTCAATTAAATAGTTAAGAATGTACTCCATTATTAGAGGTTCAACTGCGTACATACTTAATTTTTTCTTGACTAGAGAGCGCCAGATGAGAGCTTCTAAACTTTCTAGAAGATTAACTTTGGAAACTGCTGGTAGAATATCGGTTTCTAATTTTTGTACATTAGTCCAGTCTTGGTTAACTGCCAACCAAACCACGATCTTTTTTTCTACTTCTGAGAGACGATGAAAGTGTTGGTCGAGGAGTCGGCGAATACCATTGAAGGTGGCAGTATTATGTTGGAGAAATTCTGTTAGGTCTCCATCGAATAAGTCTTTGATGGAGGTGATGACTATTTTTAATGCTAGGGGACTATAGCTGTAATGTTCGCTGAGTTGTTGTTTTTGTGCTTCTGAACCTGATATTTCTTTTGTTTGTAGTAAGGCTTTGGCTATTTCTTTTGAACCTAATAGTTGTAGCGATCGTACTGCTGTATCTATACTTTCAAAGGCTGCTACTTCTGGGGGTTTTTCTCGACTGGTGAGAATGAGGCAGCTAGAGTGGGATGTTTGGCTAATTAACTGAAATAGTTGACTATAATTTTCGTAACCAGAACGATAATGACCTGTACATCCAGGTTTTAATATTGTTTCGACACTATCTAAAATTATTAGACAGCGTGAGTTGCGTAAGCATTCAATAAGTTTGCTTAATTCTCCTTGAGTACATTCTTGGTCAGAGAAAAATGAGGTAAGTTCCCTCAAAATTGTTTCTAGTGGCGGAGAGTGGCGGAGCGATCGCCAAATTATATAGTCAAATTTATTCTGTAGTTGTTTGGCTACTTTTGCTGCTAGTGCTGTTTTACCAATGCCACCCATGCCAAGTAGGGCGATCGAGCGACAACCATCTGCGATAATATATTGTTGGAGTTGGTTTAGTTCTTGAGAGCGTCCGTAAAAAACAGAAACATCTATGGCTTCTCCCCAATCAATTTTTGGCTTATGCAGTATTTTTTTTGTTTCTGTGGAAGACTGGAATATTTGCTGTTGAATATTTGGCTCGGTTTGGGCAAGACATGATTTCTGAGTGCCAAATTTTTGTCTCAGTAGAGGGCGAAAGTTTTTCTTGGTTACTTTTTCTTCTAAGACACTAGAAAGATTTTGCCATAAATTGGCTGCTACTCCTTTGATGTAGTCTGGGTCATAACCTGCTTGCTCTGCAATTTCAGAATATCCTTTACCTTCCCATGCTTGAGAAAATACCATTCTTTTTACAGCGTTTAAGGAGCCTGGAGGTAGAACTGTCTCCAGAACTTCCAATGCTTCTTCGACTTTCATTTTTACTTAATATTTTGATATATTTAAAATTTTATCTAAATTGATGTGATTTTACTGTTACTTCGGCGACAGCTTAAAACTTTATCTACAATATATTTTTATGTTTTTGGTTGAATAAAAAGTCATGTATAGGTGCGAGCAAAACCCACTAATTATATAGTACTATGATTTTTTTGCGGATGCAAGGGGTAAATCTTTTCCGCGCCGATTTTTTTTTGGTAGCTCCACAAAATGCAGATTCTCTCATTCATTTATGGCAAAATTTTTGCCTTGCTATGAAACAGTCAAATCTTCCTGCCACTGACTTTTTCTCTGGAGTGCTTCACAAAATAATTTTTCTCGGAATTTGAGCGATCGCTTTTCATGTGGGTAGCAAAGTGGCAGGTCGCCCTATCGCTTATGGGATTAAAAGAATTCTAGGAACGAAAGGTGGTAGTTCAGTAGGGTGTCTTAGACTGCTTAAATTTAGACTCTGAAATGGATTGAGCAATCCGTCGCCGGGCAATATTTCATAAGTGTCAATTAATATATTTTTTTAGTTGAATAAATAGTCATGTCTAGGTACAAGCAACCCCCAACATTTACATAGTACCATGATTTTTTTGCCGATGCAAGGGAAAAATCCTTTCCGCGCCGATTTTTTTGGTAGCTCCACAGAATGAGACATCTCCCCCAACCCCTCTCCTACGAGGAGAGAGGAGAAATTCTTGCTCCCCCTTCCCTTGCAGGGAAGGGGGTTGGGGGGTTAGGTCATTTCAGTTATCAGTTATCAGTACCTCAATGGAATAGGGAGGCTTGAAATACTGAATTTTCTTTTCTCTTGGTCGATTTATGGCGAGGTTTCCTCGCCATCCCATCCTGACGGAATGCTCCGCAAACGACCGCTTTTTATCCCCTTAAAACGGGAAACTTGAGACCTAATTTTCTGGTCATATAATCATCCCGACATCCATCCGTGCATCCCTGGCAAAATCCTTGTCTTGCCAAGACTCCTGCTCACAGGGATTATGGCACGGATATACGGATTAATTCGCGGGAGGGAACAGAGAAAAGAAAAAGAGGGAAAAGAGGAAAAGAATAAAGGGGAAGAATCCTAGGAACGAGAGACATAAACGACCGAGATAGACGAGACAATCCGAAAACCCCAAAAGATGTAGAAGAAGTCGGCAAAGTAGTTGTAACGCCTGGCGCAACGGCAAAACCAAGAATAGTTGACCCAGCTACCGCCACGGAGCAGTCTTCTATTACTATCACCTCCAGTTTCCCAAGCACTTCCATCTGTTGGAGCACCTTCATAATTATCATGCCAATTATCAGCACACCATTCCCAGACATTCCCGTGCATATCGTACAAACCAAAAGGATTGGGTGGAAAAATTCCTACATCTGTTGTTTTTTCACGATATATTCCTTTCGGTGCATCGCCGTAAGGATAATTCCCATCATAGTTAACTAACTCAGACGTTATAGTTTCACCAAAATAAAATGGCGTGGTTGTTCCTGCTCGACAAGCATATTCCCACTGACTCTCGCTAGGTAAACTATATTTTTTACCCGTTATTTCTGAGAGTTTCTGACAAAATTCTGTCGCGTCGTTCCAACTTACTTTTTCTACAGGACGGTTTGCTCCTTTAAACCTAGAAGGATTATTTCCCATCACTGCTTCCCATTGTGCTTGAGTGACTGGATACTTTCCCATGAAAAATTCTGGCACATCTACATTATGTTGCGGACCTTCACTATTCCATCTTTCTGCTTCTGTTTCTGGAGACCCCATGAGAAATCTACCTGGGGGAATTTTTACCATTTCTAGGGAGACTCCGTTGAAGTTTTCTGTCATTACTTCTGCTTGACCAGGGGTGCGACTTATTATTTCTCCTGTGCGGTTAACTTTTACCGTGGTAAATGTCTGAATGGGAAATTCAGGTTGTGGTGGAGGGGGAGGTGCTGGAGTTGGTTGGGGAGGAGAAATATTTTCTGGTGTTGTTTCTGGTATTGGTTGGGGAGGAGAAATTATTTCTGGAGATGGTTTATTCCCAAAACCTCTACTTAATATTGCTGTGACAAACGCACTTCCTGCTAAACCTCCTAATATTAATATTTGTCTTCTAGTTTTATGGGG
This sequence comes from Dapis brunnea BLCC-M229, assembly GCF_050015995.1. NCBI lineage: Bacteria > Bacillati > Cyanobacteriota > Cyanophyceae > Oscillatoriales > Microcoleaceae > Dapis > Dapis brunnea. Next base: position 79,924 of record NZ_JBNHEP010000127.1, read on the forward strand.
TTGGGGTTGGGGTTGAGGTTTGGCTACTACTGTTTTTGTTTGAGTAGGTGGTTGTGTTGGTTGTGGTGTTGGTTGTGGTGGAGTTGGAATATTTAATGCTTCTAATACTTCCGTCGCATTTTCATAACGCAGTGGAAAATATTCATGTACCATCCTATCTAATATATTTGCCAGGCGGTTACTTACTTGTGCTTCGTTTCGCCAGATAACATTTCGCGTCTTTGGGTCTCTTGGTAAATCTTTTGGGTTTTTACCAGTCAGCGCTTTTATTCCTACCATTGCCACTGCATATATATCGCTACTCAGTTTGGGGTCGCCGATACCTTGTTCGCTTGGCATATATCCTGGCGTTCCAACTGCTACAGTAAAAGTAGTTGTTCCTTTTTGGTTAGCTGTGGTTAATACACTTATTTCTTTTACGGCGCCAAAGTCTATCAATACTATTTTTTTATCTGACTTACGGCGCATCAAGTTTTCTGGTTTGATGTCTCGGTGAATTATATTCTTTTGGTGAGCTGTTTCTAATGCTGATAAGATTCCTTTGAGTAGGGCAATGGTGTAAGACTCGCTTAATTTTTTCCCAGACGTAAGTTCTCTACTTATATCTTGCCCTTCTATATATTCTTGTACTAGGTAAAATTCTGTTCCTTCTTGGAAGTGGGCAAATAATTTTGGTATTTGGTCTGAGTCTTGCCCTAATTTGTATAAAGTATTTGCTTCTCTCTCAAACAACTTTTGAGCAATTTTCAAAACTCCTGGGTCTGGAACTTTAGGTTTGAGGTGTTTGACTACGCATTTCGGATTTCCTGGTAAATCTAAATCTTCAGCTAAGTAGGTATCTCCGAATCCTCCACTTCCAAGAGAGTCAATAATTTTGTAGTGGTTTCTCAGGATTTTTCCAGACTGCATCACTTTTTCAGTTATCAGTTATCAGATTTCCTCCTACCAGGAAAATGTGGTTTTTTGACCAAATTTATTTGAGTATATCTGAGCGCACCTTATCCATTATAAATATAATACCATGTCAAGTTTTTTTGTCAATCCCCTTTTTTCAGTTATCAGCTTTTTCAGTTATTAGTTTGCATATTTAGCTTTTAACTTCTAACTTTTACCGAATAATTAAGGTATAAAGCCTCTCCATTCATGGAGAAAAAGCGGTTTAGGGATGGATGGGTTACCTAATCATATCCAATTGACCAAGAGAAGAAAAAAATTTCTTTTAGCTCAATTACAGAATAGGTAAGGTGTTGGTGAATCAAGCTATGAATTTTCAAGAGCGTAAAATATAAAATGCTTTTTAATTAGGAGTTAGACAATCGCCATTAGACTTATCCAAAAATGAAAAATCAAATTAATTATTATCCATAAATTATCAATTACTCCCCCCTGTTCCCTGTTCCCTGTTCCCTGTTCCCTCTTTTACAGCAGATTTCGTTTCAGTGATATAGGTCTGTTCTTTACAAGCAAGATGCCTATGCTACTAACTACAAATTTCGTTTCAGCGATCTAAATCTGTTACAGGCAAGATGCTTATGCTACATCTGCCTACCTTATTGTTTACCAAATTTTTCCTAGGTGTGTAATTTGATTTTGCTGTTGAGTTAGGAAAATGTCTTTTTTTTGGCTTCATTCGTTTGAATATATATGAGCGCACCTTTTCCATTATAAGTATAATACCATGTCAAATTCTTTTGTCAACCCCCTTTTTTCAGTTATCCGTTATAGCAATATGAAATGGTTTGTGAAAAAAACTGTAGGGGTTTGGTTTCCAAATCCCTTATGCCTTTAGGTTTGGAGACCAAACCCCTACGATCGAATATTACAACCTATTTAAGTAGGTAGGCGCGAATAAACCTCACTATGTAACGAAATGTTTATGCAGTCCAAACCTTTGAGATTGCTTCCTTCCACTCCGTTCCAGTCGCAATGACGTACTTGTAAATTTTCCCACCTACCTACTTAGGATTGCTATATTAAGTTATTAGTTATTAGTTATTAGTTATTAGTTTACATAGAAATTTAACTTCTCCCTATCTTCCCCCTTGCTTCCTACTCCCTACTCCCTACTCCCTATTTTCTTGAAAAACTTCTCGAAGTGCTTCATCAAGAGTAGGTTTCATTACAATTTTATTTTCATAAGAAACAATTACTCTTGTTAAAGTTGGCAAACTATTTTGCTCTGCTTCTAAATAAATAGGTTCAACATAAAGCAGAGATTTATTAATTGGAATTACTAATAAATTTCCTTGAATTGCTTTTGAACCTTCACGATTCCAAAGAGAAATTTGCTGTGATATTTCTGGGTTTTGATTAATTAAAGCTTCAATTTGTTCAGGACCATATATTAATCGTTCTTTAGGGAATTGATATAACAGTAACTTCCCATAATTTTCCCCATCCGATCTAGCTGCCAACCAAGCAATTAAATTATTACGACTTGCTGGAGTATAAGGCAGAAGTAAAATAAATTCTTCTAAAGTTTCTTCTGGTAATTTTGTGATTAGATAATAAGGTTCAACTTTTTGTTGTTGACTACCATAAATTTCAATCGGCACCCGCCACAAGTCTTCTCGATTATAAAATACACGAGGGTCATCCATGTGATAGGTTGCCAATACTTCAGATTGTACTTGAAATAAATCTAGTGGATAGCGGATATGAGTACGAAGACTTTTTGGCATTTCTGCTATAGAATTAAACATATCTGGAAATACTTTTTTCCAGGTTCTAATAATAGGGTCTTTTGGGTCAGCTACATAGAACTTGACCGAACCATTATAAGCATCAATTACAACTTTTACTGAGTTACGAATATAATTAAATTCATTATTTTCTGGGTCAGAATAAGGGTAGTGATTAGTTGTAGTGTAAGCATCGATAATCCAATAGAGATAATTAGGATTTGTTTGAGTAATATTTTCCTTGCTAAAGTTAGGATTAGCTACGACTAAATAAGGGTCATTGTCATAACGTAGAAATGGAGCGATCGCTCGGACTCTAGCATTAATATTGCGACGATATAAGAGTTTTGTTTGGGGTGTAAATTTATTAGTTAATAACATTCTCCAGTTTTTCAAATATTTAGCAAATATCCATCTTTGCCACCCTTTACCAATAACAATTCCTCCAGTTCCATCATAAGTATTATAGGAGTTTGCTTCTCCACTAGGATAATCTAATTCTCTATCTTTTTCTGCGGTGGAAGTAATGACATTAGTATTAGTAAGTTCTCCATAATAAATTCTCGGTTTACCGATAGGAATGCTGTATCTAATTCTGTCTAATACTTCTAAAGTGCTATTCTTTTCAATAGTTGGATCGGGTCCAATATTTTTAACAAAATATTCTGGCAATCCACTATTTTCAACTTGATTAACTGGAGAAATAGTAAAACCATAACCATGAGTATAGACTAAATGTTTGTTCACCCAAGTCTGTGCTGGTTTAGGTACAGATTCATAATTTAGTTCTCTAGCAGCTATAATTACTTGTTGTTTTTCAGTAGAGTTATCTTTTGTTCTTTCTGAAAATTTTTTCAGAAATGTATAACGGTCAATATCGGCATTTATAAATTCATAGTAGGGTCGAATTTGTTGTAATTGCCGATTTGTTTGTAAAATTGGTCTTGTATCCCAAAGGCGAATATTATCAATAATTAATTTATTATTGATTAAGTCAGTATAGGTAAGTTTATTATCTGGGTCAAAAAGTTTTACTTCTAATTTATCTACGTCAACATAAGCTTCTTTTGTAAATTTAATACTACGTTTAATATAAGGAATTTCTCGTTCTATCTCATTAGGTTGTACGATTGCTATTTGTACAATTTCTGGTATAAGCCAACTAGCTACTACTGCTATTGTTAAATACCATGTCAAGATAGCTCTTAATGAATAGCTATTAGCAAATAATTTTGCGCTAACTTTTTTCTTTCTTTTCCTCTTACGACCTAAACGGATAAACCACAGACTTGCTTCAATATAAGGCTGAATAGTTTTGACTGAAAAAATTGCTTGCGAAAATAGAAAAAATGCAATTAATAATGCCAAAACTGCCAAAAAGATATAGACAGGAAACTGAACTTTTACATCGGTATAACTAGCACCATAGATTACACCGCGTCGAGAGTAAAGCAATTCAAAACAAGCCAGAAAGTAACTAAATGCTACGGTTAATATAAAACCTCCACCTAAAGTATGAAGATGTCGTTGTTGTTCTTGAGAAAATTGATAAAAATTCCCTTTACTTAAACTTTTACCTGACAATAAATATATAATTGTGCAGGCAGCTAGTCCATATAAAAATAATCCGATTAACCAAAATTTTAATAGTTGTAAAACGGGAAGTTGAAAAACATAAAAGCTGATATTTATCTGAAATAAATCTTCATTTTTATTAAAGGGAGTAGCATTCAATAGCTGTAATATATTTCCCCAATGGCTGGAAAGAATAAAGCTAAAAATTAAACTGAGGACTATAGCAAATAGACTTAGCCAGAATATAGGATTAATAATCACAGCAAGAGATAACAGAATAAATAATCCTAAGAACCACCAGTTAGATGGTATTGACGTGAGTATTTTCCAAATTGATTCTATGCTAAATTCTGATGGGATTTGTGGGGATACCTTAGCAACTGTGAAATCAGGATGCCAGTAATTTGTAAATACTTCTATATAATGAGTTAAAATTAATCCTACTAATAGAATTAATCCTAATATAAAACATAATAACCAGCCTAGTCCTAGTGACGGTTCAATACGCAATTTACTTGACGGCATAGTAACTGGAGGAATTAGCATCATTTCTTCAGATACTTGAGTTATCCGAACTTGTTTTTTTGGATATTTAAATATACTGGCTAATTTCAGATTTGCTAAAAAAAAGCCTGCTGTAATTAAAAAAGTAATTATCCAAATTAAAGTTTCTGTTTGCAATTTACTTATTAAGACAGGCAAATAATTCAGTTCTTGAAACCATAAAAATTCAGCCAATATATTGGTTGATAAGTCAAAGACTACCCACAATCCAAATAAGCTGATAAATATTGTTAATATATGTATTGATTTAAGTTTTCCTAATGATTTGAAAAACCTAACTTTTAGTTTATAAAAAATATTGATTTTCATAATTGATAATTGTTGTGAAATATGGCTAATTTATTGACTTATTTGGGATTACTATAGTGCCTACCATTTCACTAAATTAAAGCACAATTAATTACATCTTATACCAAATTTTAAAAATGTCGTTACAGTCAAAAAGGGAATAGAGAATAGGGAAAAAACTTGCTATTTATTTAATTTTCCTATATAGCCAAATCCAAGTCTTACCTAACTACAAAAAAAATCAATGTAGCATTATTTTTTGAAACTGGTATTAATAAGTTGTTTATGCTTAAAATCCAACACTTGAGCTCTTGCAGATATTGTATTATTTCAAATAATTAAAAATTTTTTTTAAATTTTTTCATATACTTTTCTTTCCCTATTGCTTATTCCCTGTTCCTTACTCCATAACCCTCTGCAATATTTTATCAAATTGGTATAGGGTGTCTCAAGTTACTGAGGTACAGTTGTTTTTCTTCTTTTATATTCCCTATTCCCTACTCCCTACTCCCTAAAACCAACGAATTTTGTACCTCACCAATATGGGAACTGCTATATTATAAATATTTATGTTCAAAGGAGATTATATTAACAAATAATTATATCACCAACATAGGGAATTACCTGATTTCTTCCTTTTTCTTTTGCTTGATAAAGTGCTTGATCTGCTGCGGCAATTAGACTTTGATAAGTCGCTTCGAGAAATGGTATAATAGTAGATACTCCTAAGCTCATAGTAACTTGTTTATATATTAGTGCCTCCTGATGGGGAATTTGTAAGTTACATACTTCTTGACGAATTATTTTGGCAATATAAATTGCTCCTTCCAAATGAGTATTAGGCAAAATAACAGCAAATTCTTCCCCACCATAACGAGCTACTAAATCCGCAGGACGTTTTACTAATTCCGAGATAGTCTTTGCTACTCGCTGAAGACATTCATCACCTTTTTGATGTCCATAGGTATCATTATATTTTTTAAAGAAGTCTATATCGCACATAATTAACGACAATGGTTTTTTCTCTCGTGCCATTCGTAACCATTCCTGCTCTAAATATTCGTTAAAGTAACGTCGATTAGCTATTTGAGTTAACCCATCTAATGTAGCAAGTTTATATAATTTTTTATTAGTATTTTGTAGTTCCTGATAAAGTTTTGATTGTTGAATAGCAATTTCTAACTGGATTCTTAATTGTTCTAGTAAATTTATTTCCCATTCTTGCCACTGTCGTTGATTACTAAAATCATGAGCAACTAATATTCCCCAAAGTGGGTGGTCAGAAGTAGATGGCTCCTTTGTAAATAAACTTGTTTTTTGACTATTATTAATTGTTGATTTTTGGATAAAAATTGGCATTATTAGGCAATCTTTAATCTGAAAAAAATCTAACACATTGGATTTTTCCATATCTTTTATTACTATGACTTGCTCAGTTTTTTTTTCTTGTCTAAATTCCTGAGTCGTAATTATATAATCATTAATTTCCCAATCTAACATTGAGGGTTTACCCACAGCTAAAGATTCTGCTACAACAATAACAGATTTATCTGAGATTTTCCGTTGAATAATTACTCCCTCTACCTGTAAAATATTCCGCACTTCATCTACAGTATTTTGTAGAATTTCTGATAAGTTTAAAGACTGACAAATTCGCTCTATTATCTTACGAATTAATTGTTCTTGTTGAGTCTGTCTGCGTAAGTATTCTTCTGTCTGTTTACGTTCTGTAATATCAGTATGGGAACCAACTATTCGCAATGGGTTTCCTGCTTCATCCCAAAGTGCTTGACCCCTATCTAAAATCCATTTATATGTATTATCTTTACACCGAATACGATACTCAGCAATAAAGTAGGGTTTTTGCCGAGCAAGATGTTGTTGAATTGACTCTGTTACCAAATTAATATCATCAGGATGGATACGACTTTTCCAATTATCTAGGTGATGAAAAATATCAATTTCTGTATAACCTAAAATTTCTTGGCAACGGGCTGAATAAAAACATTCATTAGTTTGAAGATTACAATCCCATATTCCATCATTATTACCACGCAATGCCAATTGCCAACGTTCTTCACTTTTTTTCAAATCCAATTCTATTTGTTTACGTTGACTAATATTTTCAATCAAGCCAATTAAGTATTTTTTTTCTTCAGAAATTTTGATTAAAGATAGAGTTAAAGATGACCAAATAAACCTACTATTTTGGTGAATTAAACGATTTTCAGTTGCAAAATTTAGTATTTTTCCAGCAATAATAGATCGTAAATTAATCTCATAAGCTTGTCGTTGCTCAAGCTCAATAAGATCCACAAAATTAAAATTTGATAAGTCAGCATCACTATAACCTAAAATATCTGTAAATGATTGGTTAATGCGGAAAATTTTTCCTGATAAAGTAGCCAAAAATATTCCCAGTACAGATTGTTCAAAAATAGCACGAAATCGTTCTTCACTATCTCTCAATGCTACTTCAGCTATTACATAGGGAGTAATATCTTGTAAAATTACTTGATACAATTTTTCATCTCGATCTAACTGAATAATTTTATAGATAATATTCACCCAAACCCAATTCCCATCTTTTCTTAAAGCCAAAATATTTGGGATGAATTTTTTACCTTTTTTTGCTGTTTCAAGTATTTCTGTTATTAATTTTTGCTGTGCTTCTGGTGGATGAATTTGGTTGGTGTGCATTTGCACAAGCTCTTCTCTCTGATAACCCAATATTTCTGTAGCTTTATAATTAGCTTCTATAATCTTACCCTGTAAATTGGCAATTAAAATTGCTTCACCAGCATCTTGCATTAATGCACGGTACTTTATCTCTGAATTTTGTAATTTTTTTTCAACTTTTTTCCATTTTGTTATATCCACATAAGCTGTGAAAATTCTATCAGTGAAACTTGATATAGGAGTAGATGTTACACTTAGCCAAATAACTTCTTGGCAATCTTTTATTACTCCCATTTCTAAATTTTCAACACTGCGTTTTTCTCTGGAGGCAACAACCCAAGCATACTCATTTTTTGGCATATCTGTGCCATCATTTCTAATAATTTTCCAGTTTAATTTTGTAGCTTTGAGTGACTCACTTTCCCGATCTAGCCAGCCAAAAATCTGCTTTGCTTTTTGATTAATTTCAACAATATTACCTAAACTATCTGTAATAAAAAATCCCATCAGTAAAATATTTAATATATTTTAATTTTGTGCCCAAAACTGATTAATATTTAATTTTATGGTAGTCAAATATTCTACATTAGCTTGCAAATTCAGCACAGAGCAGGGAACAGATAAAGAAAAGTATATGAAAAAATATAAAAGAAGATGTGAAATTTACAATATCTGCATCGTCTGTACTTCTTATACTTAATGACAATTTGCTCTATAAGTACTTTTCAAACTTTATATAGAAGTGAAGATTTTCAACAGTATTGCCATTACTATCAGCCAAAAAATATTTAATTCCTGCATCTAGAGCAATTGCTCTTCCTCTTAGTTTTGTTTCAATTTTTAAATCTAGTTGTATTGCCAATACTATTTTCTGGTAGCCAAGAATTGTGTATTCTTGCTTTCCCCCCTATTTCCTACTCCTTTTAGATTTACCGAAGAATTAATAATTAAATAATTAAATAATTAAATAATTAAATAATTAAATAATTCAGCTTTGTTAGCCTCCCCAATAAAGGGGAAAAAGCGGTCGTTTCGGAGCATGAGTAGGATGGGATGGCGAGGTTTCCCGCTCTTGACAGAGCTGCTTCGAAGTGCGCCATATCCAATCTCCCCTCGAGAAATAAATTTTTTCCCTACCGCGTCAATCCTCTCCCTAAAAGGGAGAAGTAATTATCCATTATCCATTATCCATTAATGAATGATACATTCAGTGTAAGGATTCAGCTAGCTCGCGGTCAGCAATCAGATGCATGAATGAAAATTTCTTATATGGTTAAAGAAGTATACTTTAGTCGTAACTTTTAATTCTCCTTGGAGACTAATTTCTCCTTCATATGAGTAAGATAATAATTAGCTAGGCATAATTAAATATAAAACGCTCTGTGCTGTAAAATTTAAGTTTTCCTCAGATGCGCGTCTATAGCATTTTATAACTTTTTTGCCTACCTACTTAAGTTAATAACTTATAGCTGACCGCTGTTAACGTAGTTCCTCCGTTTGCGCAGCATTCCATAGGAAAGGAGGCTAGCTAACGGCTGAATGCTTACCATTCAGTTTCTTAGAATTGCTATAAGTAGTCAAGCAGAATGAATTGTATATTGGGTGCTTAAATTAACTAGGTAGGCCAAATTATTTTTGATCTACTTATAAAGTATACAAGTATATTTTTTCTCCTACACCCTACACTCTACTGCCTTAAATAAGGTCAAATTAATTTTGCACAGGTACTTTACTGGATAGTACAAAGTTCTTATGAAAAACGATTTCCTTTCAAGACTGAAAGTATTACTGGAAAAGGCTTAGAGCACCTACAGTTTTAAATGGCGAGTTTCTAACCTTGAGATCTATGACATAAAAATTACTTATCTTTTTACATTTCTTAACACAAAACAGAAATGTTGATTTATCTCCTACTACTTATCAATAGTAATTCTGCAAATGGAGCTGAGATTAATTAATACTAACATTGAAAAAAAAGCTATTTTTTTAGTTGGAATTTAACTGTAAATACACTCCCTTGATCTAACTTAGAATAAACCTGAATATTTCCTCCCATTCCTTCTACTAAAGTTTTGACAATAGACAAACCCAAACCAGCTCCACTACCAGAACGATTTCTAGCTTCATCACCTCGATAAAAACGTTCAAAAATCTTAGCTTGTTGGGACAAAGGAATACCTTTACCTTGGTCAGAAACCTGAATTATTGCTTCACCACTTTGTTGATACACATTTAATATCACAGGAGAATGTTGGTCAGAATATTTAACAGCATTGTCAATTAAATTGAGTAAAACCTGCTTAAGACGATTACGATCTACTATTACTTCAATTAACGATAAATTTCTAGATTGAGCAACATAGCCTTGCTTAATTTGAGGAATATTTTTTGATTTTAAACTTAACCCAGTACCCAGATAATTATCATCTAAATTAATCTCTGAGGATAATTTATTAGAGTTTTCGAAATCAAAAGAAACTAAATTATTTGTTCCTGTCAAAACTTCATTTTTACTGAAACTAGATACTTTTTCTTGATTAACAATATTACCCCCATTCTCCAATCTCAGAATAATTTCTCGATCGCTACACTGCTTTGCCATTTCCACTACCTCCGCCACCAAATTATTCAGCACTACCAATTCCAAATGAAAGTGAATTTGGCCATTATCTGCTCTAGCTAAGTCCAGCAAATCTTTCAATAACTCAATCGTCCGTTGTGCTTCCCCAGAAGCAACCACAATTGCCTCCTTCTGAGTCTCAGTTAAATTATTACCTCGTCTCAGAAGACTTTGGAGATACCCAGAAACAATAGTTAAAGGAGTTCTTAACTCATGAGAAACATTACTCACAAATTGCCTTTGCTGCTCCCAAGAATCAGACAATCGACCTAACATAGTATCCAAAGTTCTTGCTAACTCCTTTACTTCACTAGGAGCTTGTTCCAAAGAAACCCTTGCTTGAGCCAAACGATCCGCATTAACATTATCAGCAAATTGACTAATTTGACGTAGAGGTATGAGAGAACGTTGAATATAAATAGTAATAGCTACTGTTACTCCCATTATTGCTAATATACTAGCTACACTCAGAGTCATTACCATAGTCACTAACATCTTTTGGTCGCGGGTAATGTCCAAAGCAACATAAAGTTTACCAATATTCATTCCATTAACTATTAATGGACCGCCACAGAAAACAAAATCACGTCCATTAATCGGATATATTAAAGATTTGGGTGGCATCTCAGCTAGAGACTTTAAAATGAAGTGGTCAGTATCGTTGCGGAAATTTTGTGATTCAGCCAAAATATTTCCATCCTGACTCTTAACCCAAAGAAATACATTGGCCCTTGTTAAATTATCAATGGCTTTCTGTAAACTTTTTTCTGAGTACCACATTTTGCTATACATTTCAACATCTTTAGGAAAACGTTGAGCCATCTGCTCAATGTTATGCTTATGACTGACTACCAATAATTGCTGCATCTTCCAACTTGTCCACAAAGCTACACTGCCTAGTCCTAATACTGAAAATACTGCAATACCGACTGTGAGACGTGTTTGTAAAGATGATGAATCATTAAATTGTCCGAATTTCCAATTCTTTGGCCATTTAAGTAGAAACTTCATTTAACTCTTTGTTGCTACAAAATACTCGAATTATAATTGCTATTAATTTAGCTATCTATCCTGAGAAAACCCTGATAATTATTTAGAGATTAATACCTTCTGTTGTTCTAAATTGCTAGGCTGTAATTAGGAAACTATTTGATGCCAGGAAAATTTTTATAGACAATCATGCCTAGGGTAATAGCTGTCAGAAAAAAGCAAATTCCCAATTCACAATTTTTATACTCCAACAAGAGTAATAAAAATGGGTGGCTGGTTGCTGAATAGGAGCAATAGGGAACGACCCGATGAAACTTCGTCAAAAGACACTAATTATTATTAGTACAGCGATCGCTAGTCTTATAGTGGTCTTGTGTACCACAGCATCAATGATGTTGCTTTATGACTTCCAAGATTTGGAGGCAGATTATGTTCGTCTAGATGTTGCGAGAGGATTACATGAACTAGATGAGCAGTTGTCCAATTTATCTGCCATAGTCAAACAGGATACAATATTGTTATTATCAAAAAAATTTGCTAATAAGAATAAAGTAGAACCTGATGTTAACTTAGCTATAGAGAAATTGATTAATTTCAATTTAGTTAAAAACTTTTTTATTAATCAAAAACTTAACTTAATATTACGATTGAATTCTCAAGGAGAAATTTTATTTAGTCAAGGATTTGATCGAGATAAACAAACAGAAATACTAATACCTGAAAGTTTAGAAAAACATTTACTTTTAGTTCAAAATCTAGAGCAGGAAAATTATTTTCCCAAAACAGGTATTATTGTTTTACCAGAAGCACCTCTTCTAATTGCTGCTACTTCTATTACCAATGAAAAAGAGGGTTTGAGCAAAGATACTTTAATTGTTGGACGTTACTTAGATAATACAACAATAGCCACGTTAGCTGAATCTACAAAATTATCACTAACTTTGAGTCGGTGGGAAAATAATTCCCTTTCCCTACAAACTAATCAGCAACTGAAAACTTCAGAAATAGTCGTACAACCCCTGAGCGCTAATAAAATAGCTGGCTACACAATTATCAAAGATATCTATAATCAACCTGCTCTAATTTTACAAGTAGAAATAGATCGAATAATTCACCACCACGGTCGATCGCTCTGGGGTTACTTTATTCTTTCATGGGTAATAGTAGGTTTCGTTTTTTGTGTACTGACAATTGCAGTTATAGAAAAATTGGTCGTCTCCCGCGTTTCGCAATTCAGTAAAGTAGTAAAGAAAATAGCCTCCAGTGGAGACCTTTCAACCCGTGTATCAATGCCAGGGAATGATGAGTTGTCTAGCTTGGCGCAGACTATGAATAAAATGCTAAAAGCTTTAGAAAATTCTCAATTTGACTATCAAGACAGTGAAGAGCGCTATCGACTAATGGCAGAAAACTCCACTGATATGATTTCTCGTCACTCTTGGGATGGCGTTTTCCTTCATGTATCACCTGCTTGTCGCACTCTCATGGGATATTCTCCATCGGAACTTGTGCATACTCATCCCGAACAATTTTTTGCACCTGAAGATACTAGACTACTTGCTAAGGCTTATTATACTATTCTCAAAAAACCAGTAACTTATACTCTTACCTATCGTATCCTTCATCAAGATGGTAGATACATTTGGTTTGAAACTACTGCTCGGACAATTCGTCATCCTGAAACTGGGAAAGTACAAGAAATTATTGCAGTTTCTCGTGACATTTCTGACCGTAAACAAAGAGAAGAAGAATTGCAAGAAAGTGAAGCAGCTATTCGGAGACTATATCAAATAACTTCCACTCCTTATCAACATAAAAATCCAGATAATTGTCTGAGTTCTTGTTTTAATCATCGCCTCCAACAATTATTAGAAATGGGGTGTGAAAAGTTTGGTTTAGAAATAGGAGTATTATCTCGAGTTGAGGATAATCAATATACTATTGTCGCCGCTAAAAGTCCCGATAATTCTATTTCTCCAGGACAAAAATTCGACTTAGAAAAAACTTTTATTTTTGCAGCCATAGGAGAAGAAACAATATGTTTTGAATCTATCAAGTATTCGGGTTTTTATAACACCATAGATATGGTTTTTCCCATCGAAGCATATATGGGAGCGCCAATTATGTTAGGAGGTTCAGTTTACGGTACTCTTAATTTCTGGAGTCCTCAAGCTCTCAGCGAACCTTTTAAAGCTGTAGATAAAGAATTATTAAAACTAATGGCTCAGTGGATAGGTGGAGAATTAGAGCGTCAAAAAACAGCACGGGATCTAGAAAAAGCTAGAGATGAAGCACTAGCTGCTACTAGAGCTAAAAGTGAATTTCTAGCAACTATGAGCCATGAAATTAGAACTCCAATGAATGCAGTTATTGGTATGACTGGTCTACTATTAGATACTCCTCTAAAATCAGACCAAAAAGATTTTGTTGAGACTATTCGGAGTAGTGGTGATGCTTTACTATCACTGATTAACGATATACTTGATTTCTCCAAAATAGAATCAGAAAAATTAGACTTAGAAGAACATCCTTTTGATTTACAAACTTGTCTGGAAGAATCGATTGATTTATTAGCAGCAAAAGCTTCTGAGCAAGGATTAGAGCTTGCCTATTTTATTGACCCAGAAACTCCTACTATGATTATCGGAGATATTACTAGGGTACGTCAAATTTTAGTGAATCTTTTGAGCAATGCTGTGAAATTTACTTCTCATGGTGAGGTATTAGTTTCTGTTAGTGGAAGAAGGCTAGAAACACAGGAAAATTTACAAAATTTAGCAGCAAAAAATATTTCTGAATCTAATACTTGTGATATTTGGCCTGTGTATGAAATACAATTTTCAGTTAAAGATACAGGTATTGGCATTCCTGCTAGTCGTATGAATCGTTTATTTAAGTCTTTTAGTCAAGTTGATTCTTCTACAAGTCGAGAATATGGGGGTACAGGTTTAGGATTAGTTATTAGTAAAAGATTAGCTGAAATGATGGGTGGTCAGATGTGGGTTGAGAGTATGGGTGTAATTGGCGGAATTCCCCCAATAGGCTATAGGTTATCTACTTTAGATGAAAAGTTGGCTAATACAAATGAAAAATTTGGTTCAACTTTCTATTTTACGATAGTCAATAAATGTAGTATTCAGACCGTTAAGGATAAATTAATTGAAACTAATTATTTAGATGGTAGTCAGCATAATTTAGTAGATAAAAGAATACTAATTGTTGATGATAATAGTACGAATAGAAAAATTTTATTGAAACAAACTGAATCTTGGGGGATGATAGTCAGTACTGCTGAAAATGCTAATCATGCTTTAGAATTAATGGCGACAGAGAATAAGTTTGATGTAGCAATTGTAGATATGCAAATGCCAGAAATTGATGGTTTGACTTTAGCTACAAAAATTCGCCAAAATCAAATTTATCAAGATTTACCTTTGGTACTTCTCTCCTCTTTAGGTAAGCAAGAAATTAATCTTTCTCAACAATTATTTGCAGCAGTTATTAATAAACCTGTCAAACAATCTCAGCTTTATGAAATCTTACTAAATATTTTTTCTGGTCAAGGTATTCAAGTTAGAGTCACAAATAATAGTAAATGGAATGCTGAGGCAATTCCTTTATTGGCAGAAGAATTACCATTACGAATATTATTAGCTGATGACCATTTAGTTAATCAAAAAGTAGCTTTGCAAATTTTACAACGGATGGGATATCGTGCTGATGTTGCTAGTAATGGTTTAGAAGTTATAGAAGCTGTATTTGGTTTGCCTTATGATGTAGTTTTGATGGATGTACAAATGCCTTTGATGGATGGTCTCGAAGCATCTCGTCGCATTCGGCAAGAATACGAAAATCCCACAGAATATCCTGAAAAAGCTTCTCAAAAAAGACCTCGAATTATTGCTATGACTGCTAATGCAATGCAGGGCGATCGCGAGGAATGTATAGCTGCGGGAATGGATGATTATATTAGTAAACCTATACAAATGGAGCAGCTTATTGAAGCTTTGAGTAAATGTAAACCTCTGGTCTTTGAGGGGAAAGAAAAACTGAATTTTCCACAATCAAATACTTTTACACAAACTGAGGAAAATAATAATAATATTTCTAGTGAAAAGACTATTCTTGAGAGTAAGGTAATAGAAAGTTTGAGGGAAGTGGAAGCTCTAGATGAAGTAATAGAAATTTATTTGGATACTTCTCCCGAACTGCTAGAGAATATTCATATTGCTATTAATCAAGCTAACCCATTAATACTTAAGAATGCTGCTCATTCTTTGAAGTCTATTAGTGGTACTTTAGGGGCGATGAATCTTTATAAAGTTTGTCAGGAATTAGAAGTGTTAGCTCGTTTAGCTTATGAGTCGGGAAATTCTACTCCAGGAGAAGCAATAGAGATTTTTGCTGAGGTGAAAATTGAGTATGAAAAAGTTATTAATGCTTTGAAATTAGAGCGGCAGAAATAATAGTATTGGTGTGACACACCTAAAATGTTGCAATATTAATATTAATCACGAAATGCCACAACAATCAATATAATCCCAAGAATTAACCCACCCTTACGGGTTAATTCATTAAATTAGATAGCCAACAATAAATAATAATAAACCCACCCCCCATCACCATTAATTCCACCATATTTATTTATCCGTTTGTGGGATATTCATGGGTTGGGGGCAGGTTTAGTTAATTCAATTATCAATATCAAAATCAATGATGGAACCTGCCCCTACAATATTAATTAATTAACCCGGTAGGGGTAGGTTTATCCGTTTAATTACATACCCAACAATAAATAATAATAAACCCACCCCCATAACTATTAATTCCACCATATTTATTCATGAGTTGGGGGCAGGTTTAGTTAATTCAATTATTAACATCAAAATCAATGATGGAGCCTGCCCCTACAATATTAATGACAAAATGCACCGACAATTTTTCATCAAAAAAATCAACCCGTAGGGGTGGGTTTATCCGTTCAATTACATACCTAACAATAAATAATAATAAACCTATCCCCCATCACCATTAATTTCACAATATTTATTCACCGAACTCTTCTCGGTTTATTGCCTTTAAACCCACTCCAACCAATAGTTAAATAACAACTTGCTAGCAATAAGCTGGTTAAACCTATTTTGATACTAGAATGAAACGTTGATAGTTGTGATTTTTGTATTTCTCGCTGTTGTTTCCTTTCTATTTGTTTTGTTAGAGTTTCGCGAACTTCTTCTACTTTTACTTTAAAAGTATTAGGATTACTTTTAAATTTTTCTAAATTAGCTATTTGTTCTTCGCTCAATTGTCTTTTTCTGGTAAATGACTCTAATTTCTGATTATTTCGGAGCATATCCCCTATTACATTTTGTTGCTCATCTAAACGTTCTGCTAATGTTTCTTTTTCTTCTTTAGCAGTTTGATTTGCTATTTCCACTGCTTCATTACTTACTGCTACAGCATTACTAATATGCAGAGGAATAATTAGCAAAAATATGATACCGAAAAAGAAAGATAATAAATAAACCCAAAATTTTAAGCTATCCCACTTAAGTTTAGGTTGTGGTGGAGCTAAACCTAGAATTTCTTCAAAGCCATAAGCACAAAACATTAAGGCTATTCCTAAAATTGGTACAATACCCTCTTCTACTATTGTGGTCGTGAAATTGAGACTCCAGTCTGTATCTCCTATCTTGATAGTGAATAGAAGCAAAAAATAATTGATAATGGTAAACAGTACCAAGATAATTCCAGCTAGTTTCATAAATCTAACTGCCTGGACTGGTACTTGACTGATATTAGTTCCTTTCATGGTTGAGATTTATAATATGTACGTCAATCTAGTTGGAGCAAAAATTGCCCACAGTTAATACTCTGTCTATATCTATTTAGATATCATTTCTACCATATAATCCTATCTTCATATTATCTTTACAAAAAATTTGCGTATTTACTCTAATTGACTATCCTGTTTTTTGTAGTTACGATAGAAATGTAATTAAACAAGAGTATGGATTAGCTAAAATTAAAAACCTACCAATGCTTTTTCTCTTGTTCAAATAACTTAGAGTTTATAGTTATTAAAGCAACCTAGTTATTTAGGAAACTGAGAGTATTAAAAAAATACTTATTAGCTCCGAAATATCTAAGTTCTGATAATCAATAATTTTTGTTCAGTATTTACAGGTATATATCCATGAAAAAATTACTTACAGCGATCGCTTCTACAGCTTTTTTAACTTTATCTGCTGCAGTACCTAGTATGGCAGAAGTTGTTGATGTTCCTATAGATGACCTTGGAATGGTGTTACTATCAAATGAAAGTTCTTATGGTGATGCAAGTTTAGGTTTAGATACAGAGCTAAACGAATATACATCTGTAACCCTTGGAGGTTGTACCGCCGATCTAATGTGTGTGCAAAATCAAATAGGTGCGTGGGGATTAGTCGAGTGTAGTGGAGCTGCTACTGCAGGTGGGAGTATGAGTATACAAGCTGGAGCAGAATGTGTTATTGAAAAAGGAGGTTTCAGTGCATATGACAGTTGTACAACTGGCACTTGCCCATTAAAATAAAAGCAGAGTAAACAACTTCCTTCAAACGAAAGAATTTAAGAGTCAGGAGTCAGAATGTTTGATATATTCTGGCTCCTAGTACTGCTACGCGGAAGTCAGAAGTTTTGATTGGGGCGTTGCATATTTGTGGGATGAATTGTAGTTTTGGAGAAAGAGGAAGTAAAAGATGGGATTTACCTATTCCCAAAAGTTTCATCCCTTGATTCAGCAACACCATAAATATGTAGTGTTTAGAACTCAAAAATGCATAAGTTCTGATTTTATTGTGCAGTGGGGGTGGGTTTAACTCAAAGTCTGGAAATTAGCGATAACTTTTCAAGACCCGCCCCGTTATAAATAGGAACTGAAAAACTACCTTTCAATAATGAATAATTAATTATTAATTATTCATTATTACCCCTCCTTGAAAACGGATAGGATTGACTAATCATGAAAATTTTTATTTATTATCCCCTATCCAAGGGGAGGCTTTAAACCAAAATTTTTCGGTAAAAAAGGGTTTTGATTGGGAAAAATTAAAACTTAGGAGTCAGAATGTTTGATATATTCTGGCTCCTATTTTTTTTGATTTTATTGCTCAGTAGGGGCTGGTTTAAGGCATCATGTAAAAATAAGTTGTACAAATTTTATCTGAAATAGATTGTGAAATCTAGCTGCCATTAAAAAAACTGTTCAGGTTATTTTTACACGGCTCCTAACCCAAAGTCTGGAAATTAGTAATATAGTTATCAAAACCCGCCCCTACATTATTGGGCGGGTAATGCTGAAACCATTGTATGATTGGGGAGCGGGTTTATCTGATTAAATATTGAATCCCATTAATTTAATACGGAACCCGCTCCTAGGTTTTACAACATCACAAAAAAATAAGGGAGCCTCATCGACTCCCTATTCCAGACTTTTATACTCACTAACAAAAACAGAGAAGCTATTCTAATTTTACTTTGCAGACTTACGCTTAGTAGCAGCAACCAAACCACCAATAGCCATTAGACCTAATAATGTAGAAGGCTCGGGTGTAGAAGCAGGAGGTTCAGATAAAATACCACCGAATTCTTCTAGAGTAACTTCATAGTTACCATTGTAAGAGAACCCATCACTGTCAGTAATTGAGAAAGCTTCTTCATTAGTAGTTTCTGTAGCCCAACCGAAACCAGTAACTCCATCAATGTCGTATGCAAAAATTTCACTCATTTGCACACCTTCTAAGAAGGTTGCTAAAGTTGAGTTTACGTTTCTGAATCTATCTGCTAAGTTGAAGTGACCTGCTAAACCAACTACAACGTCGTCACCAACTTCGTTTATGTAAGAGATGTTGGGATCGCTAATCAGATCAAATCCCCCATTGCTTATAAACGTACCATAAGCAAAGTTTCTCACAAAAGTATTGCCTGCAAGAGCAGTTTGTGCCCAGGCATCAGAAAACCATTGCGAACCAACAGTTTGTTGCCAAGTAACATTGTTGTAAATATCCTCAGTCACATTGGTAAATCTGGCAGTTCCCTGAATATTTTGAACTCCAGCAAGTGGGTTACCACCTGTATCGCTACTACCGAACTCTACATTACCACCAGGATTAGAGCTATCTCCTTGTAAAATTGAATCCAACTGAGTCAAGTCGTTAGTTACTTGAAAACCAGTACCTACTTGTTCGCGCAATATCAAATCTGTACCTATAGGGCTAAAAGTAGCAGCCATTGCCGGAGCTCCGAAAACTGCACTCATACCAGCAACAACAGAAGCACTTGCTAAAAATTTCTTTACTAATCCTGCCATGATTTTTGTTTCCTTAATTTTGATTTGTGTCTTGTAAAAGTTAGCTAGGCTAAAAAACTTATAAACAACTGGTTAAATGGAAATTTATCTATTAAAATCATCAAAACATAAGTAATAAGATATTATGTGTGTTTCAAATCACCGATACTTATGATTTTGATTAGGTCTTTTGTTTAACAATGCACCTGTAGTTAGGTTTTATATTGTTTGCCAGTCATTTAAGCTTTTTCCTTTTCGCTTAAACCTATTATAAGCAGGTTTAAAATCAAATGTCTATAGTTTTATATAAAGTTTTAGTGAAGTTTTACCCCCTTTAAAAAACGTTGTAATCACTTATGTAATTACACGGAATAATTATTAATCAAAGAAATTAATCCTCAGTATTATCAGGTATAGGTAGGTTGAGTTAATTCAATTATCAGTATTAATTGCAAAATTATTTATCCCAAAATTTTACCGAAAAATTTTGGTTTAAAGCCTCCCCTTGGATAGGGGATAATAAATAAAAATTTTCATGATTAGTCAATCCTATCCGTTTTCAAGGAGAGGTAATTATTCATTATTCATTATTCATTATTCATTATTGAACCGTAGGGGTGGGTTAATTCATAGAATTATCACAAGAAGTAAGAAATAAAATAAACCCACCCCGATTAATAGTTTTGGGGCAGGTTTAGTTAATTCAATTATTAGTATCAAAATCAATAGCAGAACCTGCCCCTACAATTTTTCATCAACAGACCCCCCAAGCACCATCAATTACACAATTATTTATGACAAAAATTCACCCATAGGGGTGGGTTCATCCGTTGCATCAAATATTCAATAATAAATCAAATAAACCCACCCCCGATTCATGGTTTTCGGGCAGGTTTAGTTAATTCAATTATTGTCATCAAAATTCATGGCAGAACCTGCCCCTACAATTTTTCATCAACCTACACCCAACATCCATCAATTACACAATTATTTATGACAAAAATTCACCCATAGGGGTGGGTTCATC